>JAFNAU010000159.1 GCA_017860335.1 Bacteroidota bacterium | reverse complement strand
AACTTCGGTATCAAAGAGCTTTCGTAAACCCTGACAGTCGGGTGTTTCGAGAATTAATGAAAATAATTTCGAAGACCGGTGTATCAGTGATGCAAATTGTGCCAGCCTTATCGTGGGGAAATTTTCAGGCCGGAGTCTTAGCAACTTCCACTGCGAAACTTCTATCGGTTTCAGTCCGTATTTTGTTTGCAAAAAGCGATATTCTTTCAGTAGTTCAGACTGATACTTGTCCTCTACGGACTTTTCGAGAAAACCGGCCTGCCCCATCAACAGCGCTTCCAGTTGAAAACTGTTATCCTTATGTTTGGCCAGAACAGCAAGCGGCAGGGATCTGGCCATCGCTTCAAACGCCTGACTGTTTGTTGAGAAACCATAACTGCGCGCCAGAGAAATATAAAAAGCTTCTTCCCAGTGGTTTTGTGACTGTAAAAGCAGGGATTCGATGGCTTCAATTTTTCTTTCCAGGCGTTCGGTCAGCAGAAAATTTTTCCAGCTGCTGATAAGTATGGACGGAACCTGGTGGATCTTATCTTCGCAGGCTATCCATTTCCGGCTGGTAATCAGATCGTCGTATCGTGTCTGAATATCAACCGGTACTGCCAGCTCCATCTGGGGTATTAACTCACCGTTTGACCGGAACACATCAACATCGGCTTTCTGCACCACATGCAGGATGACATTGTCATAGGCTTTGTCATTCTGATGATTATGTTTTTTCCAATCGGCACTCTGTTTGTTGAAGAAATCGGGTCCGGCATCGGTATTCAACTTTCCCGGGTCAATCACCTCCACACTATCACCGCGTGTTGTAGTCAGCTGCGAAGCCTCAAACAACCTGTATTGCCATACATAGTGTAAAATCGATTCCTTCATTATTATAAAAAAGTGTTATTCCTGTTTTAACTAAGAAATCTGCAACAGTCAACAAAATTATTACATTTTAACCTGATATTTTCCTCACTTCATAACCTTCTTCCAGCCAGTACTGTAACGCTTCAGGCAGTGCACTCAACATGTTTTTTTCGGCTTTGAGCGAATCGTGAAACACCACGATTGACCCATTCCGGCTGCGTCTTTTCACTTCATTCACAATACGTTCAGGCTCGATATTCTTATCATAATCATAGGTGATAAAATCCCACATGATTATTCGAAAATTCTTTTTCAGCGCTTTGATTTGTGAAAGTCTAATCCGTCCGTGTGGTGGCCGGAATAATTTGCTGTCGATATACTCCGATGCTTTTTTTATATTTTTCAGGTATTCATCATCCGGAGTATCAAAACCTTTCAAATGATTGAATGTATGATTGCCAACTGCATGTCCCCTGCGTTTCACTTCATTGAATACTTCGGGGTAACGGCTTACATTTTCAGCTACGCAAAAAAAAGTGGCTTTCACCCCGTAACGATCTAGGATATCAAGTACCTGAGGTGTAACCTGAGGATGCGGCCCATCATCGAAGGTGAGATAAATGTCTTTCCCGGCTGGATTGATCCGCCATACCACGTTTTTAAAGAGTGATTTTACAATCTCCGGTACCTGAAGCATTTTATATTCTGAAACTTCCCGCAACAGTAAGAGATATTACTGTCACGGGAAGTTATATTTTTATTGTGCTGATTGATATTTGTTTGCAAATGTTTCAAAAACCGGCAGATACTTGTTGAATATCTTCTTTCCTGGAGTTTCCTGACTGATTTGTAACACATTATTCAGAATGGCCAGGTTGCGACCGATAGAACTGCCGGATCCGTTTTGTTGCGATGGTGTTAAGCCCGAATACCAGGTCAGGTATTCCACGCTGGTTTTTGCCACATCGTCCAGTATTTTGTTACCTTCGTTAATCAATCCCATTTTGAAGCAATAATGTGCAAGCATATTGGATGAATAATCGTGTGGTACGGTTGCAGCAGGGACTACTTTTTCGCAGTATTTGTATGCTTTCCTTGCCCGGATTGTATCACCTTCGTTGACCAATGCTTCAATCAGGTAAGCAAACATTGCCCGGTGTGTACGGCACATACGCATGATATTATCATCGATATAAATATCCGGATTATCGATGCCACCATATTTGAACTTCGTCATCAGGTTTTCGTACATTTCATCCGTGTTCACGTTAGTAACTCCTTCAACTTTCTGACCCACCGGAACCACATGATAAGCCAGACCGGTGCGTTCAAAGTATTTGGTTACTGAAGAAGGATAGTATTCTTCGGCAACGGTTACTGCCACATAAACTGGTCTTTTCCAGTTGTTTTCCTTGATCATTTCGAGCATCATGGTTTCGCTTTTAGTCAGACGCGATGGCAGATCGAAAACCATTTGCGGAACGATTTCGGCTTTTTTCTTTGCAGCTACAGTTCCATTCTTAACTATTTCATCTGCATTAACGGGCAGAAAAAGCTGTTTTGAGGGGAAGAATCCATCTCCCTCAATTTTGGTATTCGGATCATCGCTTTTGATAAAATCGAATGCTGTTTTCATATCCAGCGACTGTCCCTGCAACACATCTTCCACCTGCATGACTTCATTTTTACCGGAGATATAGTCCTTGGGTTCCCACGAAATGGGCAGCGGAGTAGATTTATATGAAGCGCGTTTCATCTGATCAATATACCAGTCGGTTTGCAGGTAACTGAGGTTACATACCCGAACATCAGTACGAACACCCTCCACTTCCTGATTGTACCAGAGCGGGAAAGTATCGTTGTCACCATTGGTAAAGATGATAGCATTTGGTTTGCAGGAATTGAGATAATTCTGACCAAAATCGCGGGCTGTATAACGGTTGCTCCGATCGTGATCATCCCAGTTTTGTGCTGCCATGAGCACAGGTACACCCAGACAGGCAACAGCGGCAAGCATAGCGCTTACTCTTTTGGGGAGGTATTTATCGAGCAACTGTATCACACCGAGTACTCCCAGTCCGATCCAGATACTGAATGCATAAAATGAACCTGCATAGGCATAATCCCGTTCGCGGGGTTGGTAAGGGGTTTGGTTCAGATAAACCACAATAGCCAGACCGGTGAGCACAAAAAGCAACCCGGTAATCCAGAAGGCATGATTGCCTTTCTTACCTGAATTGAGCAGGAAGAAAAGTCCGAGTATTCCCAGTATCAACGGCAACATGAAGTAGGCATTGTGACCTTTATTTTCTTTGAGTTCGGTTGGAAGATTGCTTTGATTACCAACGAGCATATTATCTATAAAAGGTATTCCGGTAATCCAGTTACCGTGTTCAATTTCGCCATAGCTCTGAATATCGTTCTGGCGACCACTGAAGTTCCACATAAAATAACGCCAGTACATAAAATTAACCTGATAATCGAGGAAGAAATTGAGGTTTTCGCCAAAAGTAGGCATCACATCGCTCTTTTCCTGACTGCAAAAATCATAGCTGATTTTCTTTCCGCTTCTCACATAGTTTGCCGTATAATACGAAACATGCGATTTGTCGCTGCTGTACATACGGGGGAACAGCATCATAAAGCGTTTGTCCATTTTATAATCGCTCTTATAACCCGAAACGATATATTCATCTTTTTCGGACACATCTTTTTTGGGTTTGGGGCAATAAATGGGTGTTTTATCAGCAACCGGTACACAGGTATTTCCCTGAACATCAAGTTTAAGCGGAGCGCTGAATACGGCTCCGTAAATGAGCGGGCGGTCGCCATACTGTTCACGGTTGAGGTATGATTTTAGCGCAAAAATGTTGTCGGGCGAGTTTTGATCCATGGTAGGCTGAGCAGCCGAACGAATCATAATGATGGAATAGGAAGAATAGCCAATCAGCATCATGGCGATCATGGTCATACTTGTATTCAGCCAGCGGGCACTTACGTTTTTCTTCTTCCGGAAGAAGAAAAAAACCATACCGGCAATAATTACAATTCCCAAAAAGACATTTTCACTAATGAACGGAATACCGGCCAGCGTTACTGCCAGCATGTATGATATCGCCATTCGGGTGTAATTCTTTTCGGTGAACGATTCGTATAGCGACCAGACGATGGCAGCAACCAGTATGAGAATATAGACATACACTCCGGAATTGAACGACATGCCAAGGGTATTGACAAAGAAAAGTTCGAATTTAGAGGCTACAACCACAAAACCGGGTATCAGTCCGTAAAGTACCAGCCCCAAAATGATCACTGAAGTAAGCAGCGCAAGCATTGAGCCTCTGACATTGACTTTGTACTTTTTGAAGTAATAAACCAGTACAATTGCCGGAATAGCCAGCAGGTTGAGCAGGTGAACTCCAATGGAAAGCCCCATGAGATAGGCTATGAGAATGAGCCATTTATCGGAACCTTTGTGATCGGCTACGCGCTCCCACTTGAGGATAAGCCAGAAAACCACCGCGGTGAAAAGTGATGAATAAGCATACACTTCACCCTCAACGGCAGAGAACCAGAACGTATCGGAGAAAGTATAAGCCAGTGCTCCAACCATACCAGCACCTAAAATTCCGATAATATTTGCAGCTGAGTATTCCTCTTCACGCTTTCCTATCACCTGCTGAGCCAGATGTGTGATGGTCCAGAACAAGAAAAGAATAGTAAATGCACTGGCAATTGCCGAGAATGAATTCACCATCATGGCTACTTTGGTTGGATCGGAAGCAAACAGAGTAAAGAATTTTGCTGTTAACATGAAGAACGGCGCTCCGGGAGGATGACCCACATCAAGCTTATAAGCAGAAGAAATAAACTCACCGCAATCCCAGAAACTGGCCGACGGCTCAATAGTGAGGAGATAAGTCACTGCTGCAACAGCAAAAGCCACCCATCCGAAGATATTGTTCAAAAATCTGAAATTTTTCATTGATTTTGAGATTTTTATAATAATTTTCTAAAGAACTTTAACATCAAAAAAAC
Organism: Bacteroidota bacterium; assembly: GCA_017860335.1. GTDB lineage: Bacteria > Bacteroidota > Bacteroidia > Bacteroidales > Paludibacteraceae > UPXZ01. The sequence continues at coordinate 1,224 of JAFNAU010000159.1, read as the reverse complement.
ACAGGTTAAGAGTTTCAGATATTACATACTTCAATGCTGCTCAATCACCAATGTGTTTATCATGTCTGCCGCAGGCTCTAGTTGTATATTCATCTTCTCTTTTAACAAAAAAAACGTTCAAAGATACAAAGAAAATTCAGTTTGCAGGAAAAGCAGACAGCATTTTAGAGAATATTAAAAAACATAACAGCCGCAATCACTGAATGAACGGCTGTTATGCAATAAATTATTGATCAGGTATTAGCTGAATATTATTGTTCTGTTATCTTCACACCGGCAGGAATTTCGAATTTATCGGCCGGAGGTGTTACTGCTTCAATTTTGGTAATTTCAATTTTTGTAGGGATTTCCATGGCTTTTCCCTCCATTTTCATCATCAGGTTGCCACACATTAGATACTCTACATCCATTTTCATTTCATCGTTCTTCATTTTGTATTTTACGCATGGATAGCCAAGAAATTTTTCTTCACCCATTTTCTCCAGTTTCATTTTACCCATCATTTCGGTGGTCAGGCTTTCCATGTCCACACCCAGCTGATTAATTACGACTGCCCGATTGTAGTGAGAACCGGTTTTTTTGTCCATATCAATATCCCAGTTATCTTCTCCCTTTACTATTTTAAGCGAAGTTGTGGATATTTTCTGTCCAAGCATTTCCATGGCTGTTGTGGTTTCTGTTGTTTCCCATTCGCCCCATTTATCAAAATAAATCACCGGATTGCTTTCGATGCCCATCACTTCTGATTTCTGATAAACTATACCCTTTTCAATCGGGTATTTTTTACCTTTTTTTACCTGCGCAACAGATTCTGTTTTTGCTTTTTCGTCCGTTTTAGTTTTGTCGGACTGCTTCTGTCCACAAGCTGCGATTATAAAACCGATACAGAGAATAAAAATTAATTTTTTCATATCCATAATTGATTAATAGGTGAAAAATATTTTTTCTAAATTCAATGACAACTTTAATTTATTAATTATTTAGCATTTACAGATCAAGTACATTTTTACTTTCAATATTGGCACCTTCCATGAGTGTGGCCGACATTTCTACATTCTTCCCTACCGTACCTACTTTTCCGGTCATTTCAAATTTACCACCTGCATCCATATTGCTGTTATTATATTGAAGTCATCTTGACTTTTTAACAAATGGCATTTATTTTGTTTTTTGACTTCGTAGAAGTCACATATTTGTAGTAGAATGATTGTTTTTTACATACGA
>JAFNAU010000296.1 GCA_017860335.1 Bacteroidota bacterium | reverse complement strand
GTATGGACGGAATATTTCAAAACGAACTTGTTGTCGTTACATTTACAATCATTGTTTACTGGCTGGCAGTGCGTTTACAGGCCAAAACCGGTATTCTGCTGCTAAATCCCATTCTTATTACGGTTGTAATTATCATCAGTTTTCTCATGGTATTTCATATCGATTATGAAACCTATCATGGTGGAAGTAAATACATAGATTTCCTGCTCAAACCGGCAGTTGTGGCTTTAGGTGTCCCGCTTTACAAGCAGCTGGAGGTAATTCGCAAGCAGGCGCTGAATATTATTATTTCTCAGTTGGCAGGTTGCATTACAGGTATTGTGTCGGTGGTGCTGATAGCTAAACTGATGGGCGCTTCCAAAGAAATTATTTATTCGCTGGCTCCCAAGTCGGTTACCACTCCCATTGCCATTGAGATAACAAAATCGATTGGAGGTATCGCACCGCTCACAGCATCTGTTGTCATCGTGGTAGGAATTTTCGGAGCAGTCTTCGGGTACAGCATTATGAAACTCACCGGAGTGAAAAATCCAATGGCTCAAAGTCTGTCAATGGGAAATGCGTCGCATGCCATTGGTACATCCAAATCTATGGAGATCAGCCCGGCTTATGGTGCAATGTCGAGTATCGGACTGATCGTGAACGGGATATTTACCGCCATACTGGCTCCCTATGTGTTGAAACTGCTGGGTATCTGGATACACTTTTAATCAATAAATTATGTTCTTTTATTACTACAAACACAATTAAATCGTGTTTTGTCGTTAATAAAACAGCGTTTTAAAATTAATGAAACGCCCGTTTTTTCAAAACAATAAAAAGCAGTATCTTTGGCTGTCTGAACATTAAAAGAGTTACAACCCAAAAACGATGACCCGAAAGCATTTAATTACATTGATTCTGATCGTAACCAACACGCTGACTGTTTTACCACAGGCAGGAAAGGGCGTTTACCGTTTTCTGGATTTGCCTGTATCATCGCGTATGGCTGCCATTGGAGGTACAAATGTATCGTTGCGTGACAACGATGTGAATTTTGCATTCATCAATCCGGCGTTGCTTACCACCGAAACAGATGGAGTTATCGGGTTGAACATGGCCAATTATCTGTCGGATATTAAGTTTGGAACAGCCGTTTACGGGCACAACTTTGGTGAAAATAATTTTATGTCGGTCGGAGTGCAGTATGTTGATTTGGGTAAATTTGATGGCCGAGATGAACTGGATGTGGAGCAGGGACTTTTTACTGCCAAGGATATGGCTTTGTATGTTAGTTATGCCCGCCCGCTGAACCGCTATTTTTCGGTGGGAGCCACTCTCAAACCCATTGTTTCTGCCTACGAACAATACACCAGTGTTGGTGCAGCCTTCGATGCAGGGATCAGCTATAAGGACAGTGTCGGCTTATTCAGTGCCGGTCTGGTATTGCGTAATGCGGGCATGCAGTTCAAGGGCTATTATCCCGATGAGGATGGCAGTCAGCACCGCGAATCCCTTCCGCTCGATATTCAACTGGGAGCCAGCAAGAAATTTGCACACGCACCTTTCCGCTTCTCACTTACGCTTCACAACCTGCAGCGCTGGGATTTGTCATATACTACGGATGACACACAGTCGAATCTTGACGGAACAACATCTGAAAAAACAATCAACGCCGTGGATATGGCTTTTCGTCATGCAGTTTTCGGTGTAGGGTTTCAAGAGTATGGCCGGTTTCTCTTTTGGAGGTGGGGTAAAACTATATAAATTCCATGTGGGATTTGGCATGGCACAGTATCAGGTGGGAAATTATATATACCAATTCTCCATTAGTACCGCCCTCGATGAGTTTAAAAATCTGTAGTGTCAGCATTAACACTGATTTTTTATCCCCGTAGTAAAGTAAATACTTGATCATGAAGAAAATAATTGTTGCAATTGATGGTTTTTCATCTTGCGGTAAAAGTACAATGGCCAAAGAACTGGCCAGGTATGCCGGTTATATTTATGTAGATACTGGTGCCATGTATCGCGCTGTATCGCTTTATGCAATACGCAATGGCTGGATGACTGAAACCGACATCAAAGAAGAAGAATTGTACAAACATATAAACGAACTGAAAATCACTTTCAAAACGGATGAGCACGGAGAACAGCAAACCTGGCTCAACGGTGAGAATGTGGAAAAAGAAATCCGTACACTGGAAGTGGCCAACGGAGCAAGCCGTGTAAGTACACTTGGATTTGTTCGCCGCGAACTGGTTCGTCAGCAGCAACTGATGGGGCAGGAGAAAGGCATTGTGATGGATGGACGTGATATCGGTACAGTGGTTTTTCCCGAAGCTGAATTAAAAATATACCTGACAGCTTCGCCCGAAGTGCGTGCACAGCGCAGGTATGATGAGATGGTGGCAAAGGGCGAACATCCCGACTACAGCGAAGTGCTTGCAAATGTCCGCGAACGGGATCACCGCGACCAAAACCGTTCCGAAAGTCCGCTGAAGAAAGCGGATGATGCCATTGAAATTGATAATTCCGTCCTGACACGTACACAGCAACGCGACGAACTGCGAAAGTTGTTTGACGCGAAAACCTTATAAGCCCGTTTGTTGTTATTGTTTTTACGGAAAAAAATATTCACGGGACAATCTATGCTGTTTTAACGGAATGGGCAGAGCCTGAAATGAATGTGATAATAACAACATGTATAAGATAATTTCAGTGAAAGAATGGCAAATATAGAAATTGATCAGAAATCGGGTTTTTGCTTTGGAAGTAGACCGGCTTACCAGACTTGGACTGGTAACTATTGATTATGAGCAGTTTCAACGATTGCATGATGTGAAGGTTATGTTTCGGGCGCATGGTGAACCCCCATCGACCTATGAAACAGCCCGAAAAAACAACATTACACTGATTGACGCATCCTGTCCAGTTGTTCTGAAGCTGCAAAGCCGCATCCGTAAAGCTTACGAAGCGAAAGATGAAGACGATCAGCTGCTCATTTACGGAAAACAGGGTCATGCGGAAGTAATCGGATTGCTTGGACAAACAAATGATTCGGCTATCATTCTGGAGAATGAGGATGACCTCAGCAAGGTTGATTTCTCCCGGAATGTCCGGCTCTTTTCACAGACAACCAAACCTCTCGACGGATTTAACCATCTTGTAAATACAATTTCAGAGAATATTTCTCCCGAAGCCAGGTTTGAATATTCCGATACTATTTGCCGTCAGGTTGCCAATAGAATTCCAAATATTACTAACTTTGCA
>JAFNAU010000021.1 GCA_017860335.1 Bacteroidota bacterium | reverse complement strand
ACTCCAGTTAGGAAGCATCTCCAGAATTGACAAAAACGGATTGGTCGAAACAGCATTCGGGTCACGTCCGGTATATGCCGACAGAAATGCGGGGATGAGCACATCGGGCGAATTGAGGCCAAAGGTTCCGTTTGCAGCATTGTATTCCTTGTTGGCGTAATCGGGACTTTTCCGTTCAGCCTGTCAGCTATGATTTGCCGGTTGGCCAAAAACTTATCAAATGTTTTGGATGAATAATTCTGATCTGCAGTTCCGATTTTATCAAAAGCAGTTGCCAGTGCAATCTGTGTGATGTTGAAGTTGCCATTGAATGTGGAAGGCATACCCTCGTACATGTAATGGATCACAGTGTTTGAAGCTGTTTGGCGTTTAGCTGTAAGGTCAATTTTAAAACCTGCTATCGGTTCAATGCTTGCACGAACATCCAGATCAGAGGTAAGCGCCTCATTAGCAGGATTGATCACATCCGTTCCCATATAAAGCCAGCCATTATCGGCCGCATTTTTCAGTGTATTGTTGTCGTGATATCCAAATACATATCCCCAACCCGGAGCCGATAGTCCGTCGACAGTTTGTAAACCCAGGATGCCGGGCTGATATCTGAAACCGGGCATGGTAAGGCTACTGGTCTGACGGTAAGTAACCGAAGCACGTCTGACAGACATCAGAAGCCGGGTTGTAAAGTCGGTGAATTGCTGCCCGGCAGAGCGGGTATTCGGATTCTGGCTCACCAGGGTAATCGCTACACTTTCAGCATCAGTTGTTGGGTTCAGTTCGATAGTTCCGGCATTTTTTACCGTATATTTCAGACTGACGGTTTTTCCGTTTTTATCTTTTGCTGTAAGTAATAGCCGCTGGCTGCCAAGTGCATGATTTACCGTCAGTGGCGTTCCGGCTTTCAGATTCACCGTTTGCCTGTATGTTTTCGACACAAAGTTCTGAGGCCTTTGTGAAGCCTGAGAGCGTGCATTTACGTCTTTGAGGTATTTTACTTTATTGTAAAGTGTTTCGAAGTTCAGGGTTCCGTCCAAACTCATTGAACCCATCGAAGAAGCTACATTTCCAATGTCGGTACCACCTTCCATGGTTGCGCTGCGATTCCAGCTATACGTGGAATTGTACTGTGCATTGGAAGTAATCCAGTCCAGTAACGGAAGTTTGTCGATCGGTATTTTCCACGATGCATCAAAAACCTGCTGATAGGTGTATGGAGTTCCCATTTTTTTAATGTTATACCACACCGTATCTCTCCACTGTTCATAGTATTCTTTTCCTATTTCGGGTGTAAATTGTGGTTCGGCAATATTCGCATTCGTGGCAGTTTGCAATCCCACTTTCAGTCCGCGGGTAATGTTGTACTGAATATCGAACTGCCTGTTCCACATAAAATCTTTGCTGGAGGATATATTTCCAAGCGCCTCGGGTTGAGCGAGCGGTGATACACCTGTGAGCAGGTCACGAAGCAGAATTTGAGAGTAGACTCTGTTCAGACTTGTGTTGTAACTGAGCGAAGTCGGCAAATAATACACATTAAATTCTTTGATCAGTTTTAGCGCCTGACCTTTCATTCCCTTTGATTTTTTGAACGGTTCCCAGGGTTCGTTACTGAAGGAGAAAGTATAATTCGCGGTTGCACGCTGTTGCTTGGTTAGATTCTGAAATATCTCAGGAGTATGTTCATCCGTTTCGTTGGACGATATGCTGAACGTGATATTTGCCGGATCGTAGAACTTTGGTTTTTTACTTTTAACATTAATTTTTGCATTCGTCACATTAAAGCTTTTCGTTGTTACAACACTTTGCGAAACATTTTTCAGCGAATCTTTTTCCAGTTTACTCTGCAGATTATCGAGTGCATCTTTCAGTAAGATATCATTATCCAGCGGATTGTATTTCGGCGATACTGTTTCGGTGGTGTATGTGAAATAAGCAGGTATCTGCAGTTTTGCCTGCTCGGGCAGGAAGCGTCCGAGATCAAGAGCAGCCGACAGATTCATCTGATAGGTATCGTCCATGCTTCGGTTAGTTATCGTACTTTCCAGACCACCAAACCCGGATGTTTCGACTCGTCCCGAAACATTAACCGAACCGAGATCAGATAAACCTACCGACAAGTTTGCTATCCCTGCCCAACCCGCATTTTCGTCAAACTCCGACATACGCATTTCATTGACCCAGACTTCTCCCGATTTTACATTACCGCTTACATTGCGGATACCAATCATGATGTTTTCCACTTCCGAAATGGTCGGATTACCCACTACAGTAATTTTATTGTTTTGATTATTCTCATCAAATACAACAAAAGGAGTTGTGTTTGACACACCCGTTTGTCCCTGCTGACGTGCTTTGTTACGTTTCAGTTTTGCATCGGTCAGAACAGTGAACGGAAAATCGAACATATTTTGAGGTTGCCATACCTCTTCACGGTCGGCAAGCTTATCACTCAGGTACATTCCCGGTTTTGTCAGTTTCAACGGAATTTCGTATTCGTAGTAATTGTTAACCATATCCGAACCAAAACGAATAAAGCAAGAAAGTTCATAATCCTTCAGGTTTTGTGCCTGAGCAGCCGCATCGACCATCGCTTCACCGTGTACAAACATTTGAAGCCGTTTGTACTTACGCATGTCGTAAGTGGTATTTTTATATACGGCACGTGCTTCTCCGGCAGCCAGATCGGTTACCCGCATCACCATCGATTGCTCGTTTTGCTGCAACAGTTGTGGCTGACTGGGGTCAGTTTCGCGTGTGATACCCGGAGGAAGCACATAATTCACCGGATCTTTCCTTCCGTTTTCTTCGATATTTACAGCCAGCACATCCAGTTTTGAGCTTGTAGCGGTTGCCGCATTCAGCGCGTTCAGGGGTTTTGTGTACGTTTTCCATTCACCGCGCACCAGATCCAGTGTTCCGAAACGCAAATGAGTTTCGCGGCTGAAATTGGTTAAAAACATCCTGATAAACCGTATCGATTTGAAGTTACGGATACTTCCCACTTTATCGTCATATTCACGAACCGGAATTTTGAACTGATACCAGTGGACTGTTTCTGTTTTCCCGTTCTTGAGCGTAACATTAGCATCAAGAATGTCTGTTATATAATTTGAACCGATTTCCATTGCTCCCGGACGAAGCGCCACCTTGTACTGATAGTATTTTTCGTATTCGTTCAGCGTATTGTCCGAATTGATATCCTCCATATCGGGTAGCAGAGTTGCCGATGTCGAATAGGTTTCACCGGTAGTTTCAGTAGCGGGAGAGTTGCCTTCGGTTCCGTTGTAATATTTATACCGTTCGGCAATATTTAGTTTCTGTTCGTCATAGTCGGTGCCGCGATAAAAATGATAATCGTCACCAGCAGGGTCCTTGAGTGGTGAGAACGGATCGTTCTGCATCCGGCTGACAGCGTCGGGCGAAAGTTTCTTTGTCAGTTTTTCCACATAATCCCGGTAAGCCGGGAAATCAAATTCCTGACGTGTCGAAAGTCCGTTCAGACCCACATCCTGATTAATTCGTGCTCCGGCGGCATTATCGAAAGCAGTGACAGTAGATTGTGTAGTAGGAATTCTTCCCCAAACGGTAGACGTTGTATTGGCATCACCTTCATTGATGGGCAGTCCGTGTTCAAATGCTTTCTTTCCATCCTTGAGAATGTCTTCGCTGATATCACCAAGATTAAAATACAAATCACCTCCTGCTTCGTTGCTTTTATCTGAAATAAACGGATCCATCATCCAGAATTCAATGTATTCGATGTTGGCAGTTTCGAAATCGGTAGTTTCCAGACGTCGCATAATACCTCCCCAGCGGTCTTTCGGATTGAGAAGCGTTCCATCGGAATTCATTCCATCCACATCAAGATTGTAAGGTCCGCGCTGAGTGGGATAATATGAAAGATTTAACACAGAAAGCAAAGAGGAACGTGTTGGATCCAGGTCTTTGTTGGGGAAAAGTTCCGTTTCGCGTACCTGACGGGTACGATGATCGGACTGCAGTTCAGCATTGCCGCGCAGATTGGCAGGTGTCTGGCGGCTTTCACCGTTGAGTACCGGATCTACAAAATACCACGACATCAGCGCGCGGTTTTTTCCATAATCCACGTTATCGCTCAGCGATGATTCGGGGAAAAGTCCCGGCGTACTTGCCAGATACCAGTAATATGGATAATGTATATCAATATTTGTTTTGGTCGATTCGAAATCGTCGAGATAAGCAAGTCCGGCATTGCTTATAACATCGGAATGCCCCGGCAGCAGCTGTGCAAATTCGGCATTGAAGGTAATGTTCGAAGGCTGTGTAGCATTGACAAACGGCAGTTTGTCGAGCATATTGGTAAGCCACTGAGATTCGGTTCGCCAGGCGGTATTCAGTCCCCAGATGGTATTTTTGATGGGTTCGCTTCCGGTATTTACTTTTTTGGTGAGTGGCATTTCGGAAAGATGCATGATCGTACCACCCAAGCTGAAGTCTTTGCTAAAGAGGTATTCCAGATGAGTTCCGGTCAGCGATTTTCGCTGCATACTGAACATCGACTGATTTTCCAGTTTGACATCAATATTCGTATTGGATTCCAAAATAGACTGATTCAAGATTGTAACTGTCCCCATGGTATAATCCACCGAGTAATCCTCATTTTCAGTGAGTGTAGCTCCTCCGGCAGTAACCACTACAGACCCACGGGGAACATTCATGGCATTCAGGCTGATTTCAGAGCCATTAGCAGAACCTTTGTATCGCCCAACAAGCAAAAATTTATTCTTTTCGCTGTATTCCTGCGCCACCACGAGAGTAGAATCATACAATTCCTGATATACATATTTTGCTGCGAGAGCATCATTGTTCAGTTTCTTTCTCAAATGGCTGCCAAAAGGTTCCAGAACCGGGAAAATTATTCGTCCGGATGAACTTTGCGCGGTGATATCTTCAACATAGTCGAAATTTCCATCCGGATTTATTTCGTTCTTTTTGTCCAGCCGGTCGAGGTTCATCACGGTGAGCAAACGTTTATTGGCAATATCGCCTTCGGTCAGATACTGAAGCATGGTGCCCACAGAGTCATTCTGATACATTACGTTCAGTTCGAAATCCTCCTTTTGCATCTGCATGGCTCCGATGGAGTAAACATTTTTCATCATCAGATCCCACGATTTGAGCTGAGGCGATTGAGTGGTACTTTTCAACAGCTTGAGAATGAGAGCATCAGGTGCTGTCACTCCGTCGGTTGAGAATTCACCAACCTGATAAATTTTTCCTCCATAAGAATATTCATAAGCTACTGCAAGTACTTCGTCGGGATTCAAACTTGAACGTAGTGAAATGTAACCCAGCGATTGGTTAAATGTAAATTCGGAAGGATCGAGGCGGCGCGCGCTTTCAATCTTTTCGTAATCTTCACCACCGTTAATGTCTTTAGAAGAATAAGCGTCAGCCAGCAACGCATTGGATTGCTTGACATCACGTACTCCACCAATAGCCGTTACTTCATCGTAAAGTGTATTTGATTTATTGCTGGGTAGCTTGGTAGTCCCTGTGGGTTTCCAGTAGTTATTATCGATGGAATCTGTTTCTGCAAGATCCATAAATGCCAGCACGTTGCGAGCTTGATCAAAATTACCACGTTTATTGGTAATCCATACTTCTACCCTGTTGATGATGACACCCGACGAGATAAACGGCAGTTTACTCAGCGCTGTTTCATAATTATTCCGGAAAAAATGTGAAAGGAAGAAATGCCTGTTGTCGTCATACTGATCAATAGGAACTTCGAAAGAAATTGTCTGTGAACCGCCCTTGGAACTTACTGACTGTGACTGTGATTCCTGTTGCGACGCGATGGCCGACACTTTCAGTTTTCCGAACTGCATATCGGTTTTTATACCGAAAAGTGCTGTACTTCCGGTTATGAGCGAACTGTTGAGCTGCATGCTCACATTACCGGCTTCGATATTCTGAAAGATATCATCTTCCTTACCTTTGTACGATAGTTTCACCAGTTTCTGGTCGAAATCGAACGATGCTTCGGTGTTGTAATTCAGGCCAAAGTTGATTTTATCTCCCACTTTCCCGTTCACATTCAACTGTATTTTCTGGTCGAAATTAGGGATGTTTGAACGTCGCGCACGTTCGGTAAGCGCGGGATTGTCGATAAAATTGCTTTTGAAGCCGAAAATAAGCTCTGCTGATCCCTGCATTTTGAGCTGCATACCGCCCGGTCCGAAAATCTTGTCAGCTGGTCCGAGACTGAATTTCATGTCTGTCACCGAAAATTTATCCTCGTTGTTCTTGGCGGTTGCAGAGTTTTTTTCCCGCCAGTATTTCATCATGTCATTCTGTAGTGAGTATTTCTGATATTCGACGGGTGTAAGCATGTAAGGGGTTGATATTTCCATTTCACCAACCTTTGTGCGTAACACATAGTTGCCGGTTTTCACATCATACTCCACTACCGAATTTACATTATCGGGATTTTTCAAATCCATCGGATACTGCTTATTCAGGTCATCAAAGGTTTCCTGCCGCTGATTACTCACCGGGAATCGGGTTACCGTATCGGTCTGTGATTTGGGCTGCTGCATATCGGGGGCTGCATCAAAATCATAAGATCCGGATGAACCGGCTAATCCATAGGCAGTTCCAACCAGGGCGGTAAGAAGTATGATTACAGGAAATAATTTTTTCTTAAAAAACATATACAACAGATTTACAAGCGATGATATTAAGCCGAAGTTTTTTCACTGAAAACAACAGATTATTCAATCCGCTAAATTGAATTAAAGCAATTTCAGAGCCAGTTTAAGCACTTTTTCAACCGGAAGTGAAGGGTCATCCTTTATGATTTTATCCACCACTTTTTGCGAAGCAGAAGCAGCGAAACCAAGCATAACCAGCGCCGCAACCGTTTCGTCGCGAACGGGGCTGCTTGTGGGAAACAGACCGCCTTTCAAATCGGTACCGGCACCCACTTTCAGTATTTTATCCTTCAGATCGACGATGATACGCTGAGCTGTCTTTGTGCCGATGCCTTTGATGGCATTGAGCGACACCACATCGCCTCCGGCTATCATTTGCTGTATTTCGGAAGCGGTATAGGACGACATGATTACACGGGCTGTATTGGCACCAATTCCGGAAACAGAAATCAACAACAAAAAAAGCTGCCGTTCGTCTCTGCTCATGAAGCCGAAAAGTGAGTGGGCGTCTTCCCGAATTGCCTCATAAACAAACAACTGCGCTTCGGTTTTCCCGTTCAGGGCAGTGTAGGTCGTCAACGAGATATTAATAAAATAGCCCACGCCACCTGTTTCAAGAACCACGTTGGCCGGAGTGAGTTCGGTTATTTCACCTTTAATATAATCAATCATGAGTTTAATGTCTATTAACCTGCAAAGATAAGTTTTCCCGCTGATTTTTCAAAACTTAAATTCACCGACGGGCTATTGCAGCGTACCGCAATCATTAACGGACTTTTGAAATAAATAGTACAAAACAAAATGTTAAAATAAACATTTCAATTCAGTCATTAAGACTGATGATATCGAAGAATAGGGTCGGCTGAAAAACTTCAGGGATAAGCCAAATATCAATCTCAACACACAGATCAAAAACTATTCAGATTACAAGAGAAAAAGCAAGCGGTTAAAAGAGCTTATTGCAGAATTGAAAGATGCAATTAATCAGATTGAACAAAAAAATCAAACTATAATAGATAACGATGATACTTTATCAAACCAGCATAAACTTTTAGGTTGATGGAATTGGTGAGAGAACATCTATAAAGATCATAGTTAAAACAAATACTTTTCATGATTTCAAAAATCCTCGTAAGTTTTGTTGTCATGCTGGTGTTGCTCCATTTGAGTACACATCAGGAAGCAGTGTACATTCAAAAAATAAAGTCTCAAACAGAGCCGACAAAAGTATTAAAGCACTTCTACACATGGCGGCATTATCAGTAACAACAGGTAAAAGCGGAAAAATGAGTGAATATTATAATAAAAAAGTTGCTGAAGGCAAAAACAAAATGTCGGTCATTAGCTTATTTTGAGTTATTGAGTATATATTTTTCTTATTTGAGAGTTTTTCTCTTCGTTTTATATCTGGCTCAGATTTTCTCACTCTGCTAACTTGAGGATTCTTTTCAGGTTTACCGTGAAAATAGCCAATGCCCCCTGCATTTGCATACCAGCAATTCCGTAAGAACAAGCTTTGCCGTATCCATGTACATTTTTTAATTCGCTATTTTTTGCTTCAATCTTGTACCTGTGTTTTGCCCTTTCTTTCTACATCTGATACGTCATAAATAGTTTTTAGTAACAGGTATTTGAACATGCGGATAGGACTTTCAGCATTGCGACCATTGTTTGAGCAGCACTTGCTCACCAACTCATCATATATCAAGGAAGAATCGATTAACTCGTTAATTCTGCGCAGAAGATTATATTAGAATAGATAATATCATATAAATCGGAATAAGTACTCAGAAGGAGTTTTTGCTGTTGTGCTAACATCGAAGGGCATGGTTTTGAATACCTAAAGATACAAAAGAAAGCAAAAACAAGGTATTTCTACCTGAGTTTTTACTGTTTTTATTATTATTTAAGGTTAAGCTACTTTTTCAGTGACCTCCATAATTGGTGGGTATTTTTTAATCCCGCCAACGGTATTAAAAGGAACCGTGTTCCGGACAAAAATAAATTCTTTATATTTGCTGTGTATATTTCTTCGGATTAAACATCCTTGTACAACAAAAGCTCTGATGACGTGTCCCTGCAACCAGTGCAAAAGGTTGCTGCTATTAAAGAGCAAATCCGAAAGAGCAGTTTACGCCAAAGAATAACAATAAACGTATGAAGAGCAGTCTTATAATATTATCTTTTTTCGCTACAGGACTTTTGCTGGGCGTTTTCCGGATTTTTCCGCAGGAATGGGCACAGTCCAATCTGAGTTTCTACATCCTTTGTCTGCTAATGTTCAGTGTGGGGATAAGTATCGGTCAGGACCCGAACGCTTTCCGGCAATTCAGAAACCTTTCTCCCCGCATGCTTTTTTTGCCGGTAATGACCGTGCTGGGTACTTACCTGGGTGTCATTGTTGTGGGATTATTTTTGCACGACCGTTCGCTTACCGAATGTCTGGCGGTTGGTTCGGGGTTTGGTTACTATTCGCTTTCGAGCATTCTGATAACCGAATACAAGGGTATCGAATTGGGCACCATCGCTTTGCTGGTGAATATTTTCCGCGAAGTGCTCACCCTTCTACTGGCTCCCCGTATGGTGAAGTATTTCGGAAAACTCGCGCCCATTTCCGCCGGAGGAGCCACTACCATGGATACAACCTTTCCGGTGATTATCAAAAACTCAGGGAAAGAGTATTCAATCATTTCGATTTATCACGGCTTTATCATGGACTTTTCAGTGCCGTTTCTGGTTACCTTCTTTTGCAGTATCTAAAAACACTATTGTCCGATATAATTGAATATTTTGCCACTCTGTGGCAAGAAATCTTATTTTTTACATCTTACTACAAAGATTTAGCCACTCTGTGGCTGTTTTTGCAACAGCGTTGCAAAATATTTGTAGTATTTGGTAACGACAGGAAATCAAGCCCCCGTGGGGCTTAATATTCTTGTTTGTTTCTATTACAGCAAATTACAGACGTCTTTTGTGTTTTTTATTGGACAACATAATATATTTAAAACAAAAAAAAGAGCGAAATCGCTCTTTTTTATATTCTCAATATCTTAACAGTGTTTCAGAACAGGTATGTCAACGATACCGAAAAGACTTTCGAAACGGAAGAAACCTCCAGGTTTGGAAGTGGTATCCCATCTGAAGTTTTAATCATGTCGGTGAAACTTTTATTGGCATCTTTTTTCATCAATCCCTGACTCCAGTTGGCTCCAATCTGAATAGTGCTCATTATCTCAATGCCGCAACCCAGACTGTATCCATACTCAAATCTGTCCATAAAATCATCCAGGTTTTCGGCCGTCTCAAGATCGGTGATAATTTGTGAGTCGAATACCGACTTGCCATTCAGTGCATAATCGCCGTAAACTCCGGCAGAACCATAAATGCCAAGTGCTCCCAGACAAAACCTGTACCGGAGATTCAGAGGTACTTCAATATAGTTTATTTCCCTATATGCTTTTTTGAATGAATTAACCACCCCGGTACTGTCAAAGTGAAACATGCTGCCTTTCTGCGACAGCAACGCTCCCAGTTCCAGACCTAGTCCCGATTTTCTGGGATTGAGCTGAAGTACCAGCCCTGCCTGATAACCGGTCAGATTATCACTTCGAAAAGCACCCTGAAGTTCTTCCTTGTTGAACGAGCGGATTTCATTGGCCATATTCACTCCGCCGCGTATTCCCAGCTGTGCGTGGACGAATGTCACGGCCGAGAGAGCGATGCATAATAAGATGAGTTTTGTTTTCATATCCGGATATCAGACTTATATTATTCTGCAAATATAACGAATAGATTGATTAATTATTTTTCGAGAAACGTTTTCTTTCATTTTCATCCAGATAAATTTTTCTCAAACGGATGCTCTGTGGTGTAATTTCCACATATTCATCCTCTTTGATGTATTCCAGCGCTTCTTCAAGACTGAAAACAACGGGAGGTGCCAGGTGGGTCTTGTCATCGGCTCCGGAGGCACGCATGTTTGTCAGCTTTTTCGATTTGGTAACATTCACCACGATATCGCCTTCTTTTGCATTTTCGCCTACAACCTGACCGGCATATACCTGATCCTGCGGATAGATGAAGAATTTTCCGCGATCCTGGAGTTTGTCAAGCGCGTAAGCAAAGGCAGTACCTGTTTCCATGGAGATGATTGAACCGTTGTTTCTCCGCTCAATTTCACCTTTATATGGCTGATATTCCAGAAAACGGTGCGACATGATGGCCTCTCCGGCTGATGCTGTCAGCACATTGTTGCGCAGCCCGATAATACCACGCGAAGGTATGGAAAATTCCAGTTGTATGCGGTCGCCGACAGCTTCCATGCTGATCATCTCTCCCTTGCGGATTGCCACCATCTCTATAATTCTTCCGGAGCAATCTTCGGGCAGGTTGATTGTCAGTTGTTCTATCGGTTCACATCGTACTCCGTCAATTTCTTTAAGGATAACCTGTGGCTGACCCACCTGCAGTTCGTATCCTTCGCGGCGCATAGTCTCGATGAGTACCGACAGGTGAAGTACACCGCGTCCGAATACATGCCAGACATCGGCATTGACCTCTTTTTCAACACGCAAAGCCAGGTTTTTGTCCAGTTCTTTAATCAAGCGCTCGTGGATGTGGCGCGAAGTTACATATTTTCCCTCTTTGCCAAAGAAAGGCGAGTCGTTATTGGTGAAAACCATACTCATCGTTGGTTCGTCAATGGCAATTGGTTTCAGGGGTTCGGGATTTTGAATATCGGCAATGGTATCCCCGATTTCAAAACCATCGATACCTACCAGGGCACAAATATCACCCGATTTTACTTCGTTGGTTTTCGAACGTCCCAAGCCGGTGAAGGTATGCAGTTCTTTTATTCTGGATTTGATTTTTGAACCGTCTCTTTTGCAAAGCATTACATCCATGTTTTCTTTCAGTACACCGCGGTGTACCCTTCCTACTGCTATTCGTCCCACGTAGGATGAAAAATCGAGGGAAGTAATGAGCATCTGCGGAGTTCCCTCCAGCATTAGCGGTTCCGGAATGTATTTGATGATGGCGTCGAGCAACGGACGGATATCTTCGGAGGGCTCGCGCCAGTCGTCCGACATCCAGTTGTTTTTGGCAGAGCCGTAGATAGTCTTAAAATCCAGCTGATCTTCGGTTGCGTTCAGGTGATACATCAGGTCGAAAACCATTTCGTTGACTTCGTCAGGGCGGCAATTGGGTTTATCCACTTTGTTAACAACCACAATAGGTTTTAATCCCAAATTCAGTGCTTTTTGCAGCACAAAACGGGTTTGGGGCATGGGACCTTCGAAAGCGTCGACCAAAAGCAGCACGCCATCGGCCATGTTGAGTACACGCTCCACCTCACCGCCAAAGTCGGCGTGTCCCGGAGTATCAATGATATTTATTTTATATCCTTCGTAATCAATCGAAACGTTTTTGGCTAAAATGGTGATACCACGTTCTCGTTCCAGATCGTTATTGTCCATAATCAGTTCACCGGCTTGTTCGTTGTTGCGAAACAGATGCCCGGCAACCAGCATTTTATCAACTAATGTCGTTTTGCCATGGTCAACGTGAGCGATAATGGCAATATTTCTAATCTTTTGCATTTATACCTTTTTTATTTGAGGGTGCAAAGGTAGTGAAAATCCCTGAAATTTTACCGATATGTCTGTATTACTATGCGTTAAATATCAGGAAACAACAAATGTAAATGGATAAATGGCTGATATCATTCTGAAAACCTGAAACGAAAGAAATGTGAAATTATCTGCTGATACCACATTTCTTTCGTAAAAAGTGGATTTTTCAGTCCTTTTTTCGGAGGTTAAAAGATGGATTACCGTCGAAATTGTCAAATAAAGCCTGAAGCGGTGTGATTGCATCAACCGGAGTCGTTGCTGCTGTCATTGCAAACAGGTAAATATCCTTATCGTTAGGCAGTGTGATTGTTTTTGCACCTTCAGGAATAGGAATTTCGTATTTGTACAGATAACAGTACTGATAGGCAAGATTTTTCATCGGATACGCGTTGTGACAACGCGATGCAAACCAGGCAATAATGTCAGTTGAAAATTCAATTAGTCATGCAACTTTGGAGGCAAAATAGGAGAGTTTGTTTTTGATATTCAGTTATGTCTGATTATTCAATTTTTTCACTTCTCTTATGTATTATTTTAAGCATTAATTTTAATGTGAATTTAAAATGTGTTTAACATTACAGTCCCGTGTAGCAAGACTTTATTTTGTGATATCAGGTATAAATGAGTAAAAATGACCCAGATTTGCAATAATCTTTTATAAATATTGTTTTATTGGTTTTATTTTCACTACATTTGCTTTGCAAACTTTACTTACTAAATATTTGTTAATATATTAATTGCTTTTTACGCTTTGTCTTGTTCGCTTGTTTCTGAAGATTCTCCGTGTTTAATTGGTTTACACGAAATGATTTATTTATGATAAATTTAAACGAATTTCCGGCTGCTGCAAAGTTCAATATGGATTTATCTCCCGGGTCAATGATTCCGATTAATGACCTTCAGATTAAAACCATACTTATCTATGAGAATGGGAAAGTGCTGCAAATGAACGAACTGTGTCGTAAGTTTCTGAATAAGAACTTTGGCGGTGATTTTGACAGAAAAAAATTTTTCTCAGTGAATAACCGGAGCGAGTATGTTTCCATACTCTGTGCTGCCCGTCGGGATGGTCAACTTGTTAATCATCAGATAGTGCTACACGACACCGATGGCTCCAGCACCTTGCTTACTTATTATATCAGCTATGCTGTAGAACGTGATTACTTTGTGCTTCAATTTTACGAAACCTCAGCCTGGCAAAATCTTTACTCCGTTTCCATACACAATGCCGCTCGCAATGAATTGCAAAAACTCAATCCTTATCTCAATAAATACGGCAAGGAACTGCTTGCTGATATACTGCAAAAGGTTAATCCTGAAAATATCCTGCACCTGAAACAATATCAGTCCTATTTCCAAAACGAGGTCTTGCTGCGAATAAGCAGCCGCTACCCTGTGCTGTCGCAAACGGAAGTGTCTCTGTGCGGTTTTTACGCGCTGCAAATGTCCATTACCGATATGTCGATGTTGCTCAACCGAAGCAACAACTCCATTTATGTGAATACACACCGCATACTCCGAAAACTGGGTATGAAAAGCCGTGAAGAACTGATAACGACCATGTGCGAACTGACAAAAGGCGGAAAAGAAATAAATAACTAAAATAGAAAAACAAGAAATTTACACTCAAAAAAGCATAATCATTCTCTGAAAAACAAACGAATATGAGAAGTTTTACTATTTGTTACAACCGATCTGCTGCAG
>JAFNAU010000158.1 GCA_017860335.1 Bacteroidota bacterium | reverse complement strand
ATCCCGGTGAACCTGCCTGGTTACGCGATGCAAAGTTTGGCATCTGGGTTCATTTCGGCCCTCAGGCATCTGGCGAAAGTGGCGATTGGTATGCCCGCAGGCTTTATCAGAATAATACGAAAGCATACGAAAACCATCAAAAGAAATACGGTCATCCATCTGTGAACGGATACAAGGAAGTCTTGCGTGATTGGAACCCGGCAAAACTGGACCCGACTGCACTCACAAAGATATATCAGGATGCAGGAGCACGGTTTCTTGTCGTTCAGGGCGTTCATCATGATAATTTCGATTTGTGGAATTCTCATTATCAACCCTGGAACTCTGTTAATCTCGGCCCCAAACGCGATTTAATCGGAGAATGGGCTAAAGCCTGCCGTGCCGGAGGTATGCATTTCGGTATCACGTTTCATCATGAATATACGTGGTGGTGGTGGCAAACTGCTTTTGGCAGCGATACCATCGGCGATAAAAAGGGGATTCCTTACGACGGAAACTTAAAACTGAAAGATGGCAAAGGCAAATGGTGGGAGGGTCTTGATCCCCGTCTGCTTTATGGTATCAACCTGCGTGAATATAAAGGGGTGACCAATGCAGCCAATTCAAAATGGTCTCCGCCACCTCCGGGCATTTTTAAAAATCACCTGCCTTATGCTAAATGGTATGCCACCCAATGGGCATTGCGGATGATGGACGCGGTAGATCAGTACGACCCCGATTTTATATATACCGATGGTACCGATCAGCAGCCATTTAGTGGAAGTGGTACAGGAACCGGTATTAAGGCGGATGCCATGCAGCGTGTTATTTCCTATTATTACAACCGGACACTCGAACGTCGCGGAGAGGTCAATACTTTCAGTATCGTGAAATTCCGTCACAAGACAAATGGTACAGTCAACACAGAGGAATTTGGTATTCCGGCAAACATCAAAAAGGATCAGCCATGGATAGGGGAAATACCGGTAGGAGACTGGTTTTACGCTCCGGGCTTTACATACGATTCGGGAATGATGATTCGATATGTCATCGAAGCGATAGCCCGTGACGGCAATGCCGCGATCAGTATTGCCCTTCTTCCGGATGGTTCACTGGATGAAAGTTCTCAAAAGATGCTAAAAGAAGTAGGTGACTGGATGCACATCAATGGAAAAGCCGTTTACGGAAGTCGTGCATGGGTCATTCCGGGCGAAGGTGAACAGGCAAATGGAAAATTAAGAATGCTTCCGGGAGGAGCCCTGAAACGTCATCATGCTGAGTTTAAATTCGGCAATCAGGATTTCCGTTTCACAACAGGTAAAAATAACGAGCTGTACGCGTTTTGCCTGACTGTACCGTCCCCCGGAACCAATATAAAAATTAAGTCTTTAGGTACTGAAGCAGATTATTTGAGCCATCCGGTAAAAACTGTAAAATTGCTTGGATATGACGGAAAGCTGGAATGGCAACAACAAGCTGACGGACTTTCAATTACCTGTCCGGAAACAATGCCATTTGAAACATCAGTTGTATTCAGGATAGAATAAACGCATTCATGTTTGAATGGAGTTTGATAAAAACCAATGCTCCCGCGCGATTCTATAGCGTTGGAAATAAAAATCAACATGCCACACATTGCAAAAGTGCAGGAGCGGGTGCAGGTTAAGTACTAAAAATCAAGATTTGCAACCCGCTAAAAATGCGTTGCAATTTGACATGAAATTGTCACGCAACCTGCCACTAAAAATACAAATTACCGTTAATCCCAGTTATAAAAAATGGATCAGACAACAAAAAAGAATAATTTTCAGCAATTATCAAATTCACCAACGCATGGTATTTCGGACAATTTCCCGAATAGAAAAATGTGGGAAGAAATTGCGGAAAAATTTAATGGGAAATTTAACATAAAGCACACTTCTGGTAATGTGTTTGAAATTCATAACATAACAATTCCTCATAAGAAGTGGACTATTAATATTTCAGTTTCTGATACCAGGCCATTAAAATTTCAAGTTTCATTCGATTCTATCATTGACTTTGAAATCACAATTAGTTGGGAAGACTTATTTGAACGAATTCTTAAAAAATTAGGAAAACCTGAAATCGAATTGGGGTGGGACGATTTTGACAAGCACTATTTGATTAAAAGTAATCATCCCGACTTGGTGAAGAAAATATTTACACTTGATATTCAAAAAATAATACTGAAACATAATATCAATTCAATCGTATATCAAACTGATTCCAAAAATGGGACATCAGAGATTTTAAGTGTAATTCAAACAAATGCGGGAAGTAAAGATGAAATGATCGAGCTAATAGTCGTATTCAAATTGATAATTGACAATTTAGATGAACTGAAAATAATAAGATAGATGGGGAATAGCATCCATTTGTCTTTCCAATGTTACACCAGAACAATAACCCGGTAAAAGGGAAAACAACGGCTACAAGTTACCATTATAGACAACCAAGCTACGACATCAAAATGAAACGAATAAAATTTATTCTGCTTCTTATATTAACGATACAGACTGCTTTTGCTCAAAAGACATCTGTGAATGAATTTGCCGCGATTGACAAAAGAGCATTACAATTGCCTGACTCTTTGACCAGGACCACGGGCCAGATTGCAACATACATTAAGACCAACTTTACAAGCGACAGGGACAAATCACGAGCTGTTTTTATTTGGGTTGCATCAAACATTCAATATGACGTTGACAATATGTATGCAATAAACTTTTATGAAAAGAATGAAGAAAAAATAGCAAAACCATTAAGGACAAGAAAAGGTGTTTGTGAAAACTATGCATCATTGTTCACGGATATTTGTAATAAATCAGGCATTAAATCTTTTGTAATTGAAGGTTACACAAAGCAAAACGGATTAA
The DNA here is from genome assembly GCA_017860335.1 of Bacteroidota bacterium. GTDB lineage: Bacteria > Bacteroidota > Bacteroidia > Bacteroidales > Paludibacteraceae > UPXZ01. The sequence continues at coordinate 2,551 of JAFNAU010000158.1, read as the reverse complement.
CGGATAATATCCCTCACGCCTGGAGTGCCGCACTTATTGACAGTTCATGGTTTCTCTTTGACCCAACCTGGGGTTCGGGCTATGTTGATGGCCGAAAGTTTTTCAAAAAAATAAACAACAACTATTATAAAGCAAGACCTGCAACTCTTATCAAATCTCACATGCCATTTGACTATTTGTGGCAATTCCTTAATTATCCTGTAACAAACCAGGAATTTTACGAAGGTAAAACACAAGAAAATAAAACTAAACCGTTTTTCAATTTCATTGACACACTTAATGTTTATGAAAAACAAAACCACATAGACCAACTAATTTCATCAGCGTATCGTGTAGAGAAAAATGGTGTGATAAACTCATTAGTGTTTGACCGGCTTCAACATATAAAGTTAGAAATAGAAAACGACAGACAAACCAAGACAATTAATCTGTACAACTCTTCAGTGACTGACTATAATGACGGAATAACTGCTTTTAACGACTTCATAAATTACAGAAACAAACAATTTACACCGAAGAAAACAGACGCCGAAATACAAGGTATGATTGATATTGCAGAAAGTAAATTTAATGAAGCCAGAAGGAAGTTGGTTCAAATATCAAACGCAGACCAGAACACAACTTATTTGACCAGACAATTAATCAAATCTATTGACGATGCTTCAAAACAAATGAAAGAACAACAGGATTGGTTAAAGTTGTACTTCAGTAAAAGTAAGGCTGGACGAAAATCTATGTTTTATAAAGTAACGTGGTTTGGCATACCTTTAAACTGATTATGAGAATAAAATTGAAACTTAGTTTTCCACAACCCGCAAATGAGCAAAACTTTGGTTATTAGGGCAAGTTGAGAAGAAAATTACAACAAATAAATAACAACTCACGACTTAAACAATGAGTATTCTAGACATATTACTCGGAAAAAAAGTATTTATTGAGACTAAACATTTAGGAACATTTTCTGCGAGAATACGTAAAAACAACAACTCGAGAAATATCGTTTGGTCAAGTACAATCGAAATAGAGAATTATTCAAAGGAAATAGTAATCCTTTTGGAAGGAGATATTCTGGGTCCTGAACAAGAAGAAGTTGAAAATACAACATGGATAATTCAAAACTTAAAGTTGATTGAGAAAGAAATGTTGAATGAGATTGATCGCAATTATAAACTTAATGAAAAATTCAAGCATAAAAATCTGAATGAATTGCGATTATCTTGTATATATCCCAGAGACAAAAATTTGAACACTATTGAACTTTCATTTGAATCGACTTCTGATGACACTACAGGAACTTATGCGATAATACAAAACCAAAAGATTATTGAAGTAGGGTAAGGTTAATTAAATGTATGAAGTTTTGTATCTATATATGGAAACTTTAATTTATCTTTGTAGATTATAATATCAAATTAAAACAATGAGATATTTCGAAACTAGGTTTTTAGATGAAGCAGACGAATTTTTGGCTAAACTCGACCAAAAGACAGTAAGAAAAGTCATTTATAACATTGATCTTGCAGAGCAAACAAATGACCCAAAACTTTTCAAGAAACTTCAAAACGATATTTGGGAATTTCGAACAAAATATGCCGGGCTTCAAATAAGACTTCTTGCCTTTTGGGACAAAACAGACAACAAAGAAACATTGGTTATTGCAACACATGGTTTCGTAAAGAAAGCGGACAAAGTGCCAGGTAACGAAATAGAACGAGCAGTACAGATTAAAGACAAGTATTTTAACAACACACTAAAAAGGTAAAAACATGGCAGCCAAAGAAATAAAAACAAAAAGTCTTTCTGAAATGAAAGATAAGTATATCGGTAAACCAGGAACAGAAGAAAGGGAAGAATACGAATACGAACTCAGAATGGACGTTTTGGGAAAAATGATTAAAACCGCCAGACAGGAACGTCATTTAACACAAGAAGAATTAGGCAAATTAATTGGAGTGCAAAAAGCACAAATCTCAAAGTTAGAAAACAGTGCTAACAATGCAACAATCGAAACAATAATCAAAGTTTTCAAGGCACTGAAGGCTGAGATAAATTTTAAAGTAAAACTTGAAAATAATTTTGTAGAACTCGTTTGACAAATAGCAGAGTCACTAATACTCACCAATGCTCACAGATTGGCTGAAACGCGTTTTTAGTGACTTGCTCCGATTTCACTTTGTCGCTGTTTGATAGTGAGTTGCTGTCCCCATGTGATTAAATGGTGTTGGAAATAAATAAACGAAATGCACACGTTGCACACGTACAACAGGAATTATATAAATTGAACTTTCAACCACGCGTAACCTGAAACCTGAAACGTCAAACGTCAAACGTTAAACGTCTCACATCACGTTAATTAATTGAAATTTGCCGATCCGTTGAATATTTTTCCCCGTTTTATTTTTTTGTTACTGGAAAATATGTTATTTTTGCACTCCAATTAGAAAAAAAGAGGGCCTATAGCTCAGTTGGTTAGTAGCACCTGACTCATAATCAGGGGGTCACTGGTTCAAGCCCAGTTGGGCCCACTCTTTAGAAATCAAGCACTTGTAGA
>JAFNAU010000157.1 GCA_017860335.1 Bacteroidota bacterium | reverse complement strand
GCAAGCATTTCGTGAACGGCCCGTCCACGAAGAAATCCCGGGAAATGAAACCGGTCGGCAATGCCCCTTTTGGCTGCGAGTTCAATCATCTCATCCATCTTGTCGCCGCTGCCTGCCATAACAAAACGTACGTTCTTTGTTCGCTGAATAACCCTGTAGGCAGCTTCAACAAAGTACTCGGGACCTTTCTGCATGGTGATACGACCCAAAAAGGTAACGATCTTATCTTTGCGGGGTGTTTTTACAAAACTATCAACATCTTCAAGTGGTTCTACAGCATTATGTACAGTAGTTACTTTAGCCGGATCCTGATGATATTTTTCTATCACTATTTTACGGGTCAGGTTGCTCACAGTCATGATGTGGTCAGCCATATCCATTCCCGTTTTTTCGATGTTGTACACGGTCGGATTCACTTTACCGCGGCTACGGTCGAAGTCGGTGGCATGTACGTGTATAACCAGTGGTTTTCCTGAAATACGTTTGGCAAAAACTCCGGCAGGGTAGGTGAGCCAGTCGTGCGAGTGGATTACATCAAAATCGAGCTGATGAGCCAGTACGCTTGCCACTGCCTCGTAGTTGGATATTTCTTCTATCAGGTTGTCGGGGTAGCGTCCCGAAAACCCGATACAGCCCAAATCGTTGGTAAAAATGCGTGTAAAGTCGTATTTAATTCCATTCCGCAGCCAAAAGTATTCATCGGGGTGCATGAATCTGCCTATCCGGTTGTTGACATGTTCCCACGAGTTTTCTTTCCAGGTAACGGGCACATTGCATGCTCCGATAATCTTCAGAAAACTCTGATCTTCATCGCCGTGTGGCTTGGGTATGACAAAGGTAATCTCCATATCGGGTTGTTGCGACATACCCTTTGTAAGTCCGTAACTGGCTGTACCCAAACCGCCTAAAATATGGGGAGGAAACTCCCATCCAAACATGAGTGCTTTCATTCGGCTATTTCGTTATCAATTTTTTTCAACATATCCAATACTCTCAATACTTCGGCAACACTCATGGCAAATGAAGGAGCACCGTGCCCTTTGAATGGTGGATTTCCGTCGCATAATTCGGATAGGGATCCTACGCATAATTCGGTCATATCTGTCTCAAATCCATTGAGCATCCGTTCGATAAATGATTTGCCGCTTTTCTTGTAAATACGGAGGTAAGCACTAGCAAAAGCTCCGAAGGTAAAAGGCCAAACAGGTCCGTTGTGGTAATTCCAGTCTCTGTCCTTTTGTCCGCCAATGTATTCCGGGCGGTACGAACCGCTTTTTGGACTTAGCGAACGCAAGCCTTTGGGAGTAAGCAGTTCTTTGGTGGTAATATCCACGATGGATTTTTGTTGCTGTTTGTCGAGTGGCGAATATAGCAATGCAACGGCAAGCAGCATATTTGGCCGTACTTCTTCATCACGGTAGTTGTCCACTACATAATCATAGAGATAAGTGCCATTCCAGAATATCTTCACAAAAGAGTCGCGTGCAATTTCGGCCTGATAATTGAGTAAGTCTGACGATTGTTCGTTACCCAGCACGTTTTCGATTTCAGAGGCAAATTTCAGCGCGTTGTACCATAATGCATTTATTTCCACAATGTAGCCGGTGCGCGGAGTTATTGGTCTTCCATTTTCAACGGCATTCATCCATGTCGCGGGTTTCTCTGTGCCATTGACATAAAGCAGGCCATTGTTATGTAAGAAAAGATTGGGGTGATTCTGCTTGCGGATGAACTGGATTATTTTTATAACTAATTTTCCAAAGCGTTTTGCAGCTTCTTCTGTTGTTTGATGCAGCGCGAAATGTTGGATGGCCATGATGAACAGCAGAAAAACGTCAGGTTCATCGATACCCAAAAGCTTGAAGTCTTCGCGTTCGCCTTCCATAAATCGTTCGATCTCGGGTATTGCTGTGTTGATGATAGCATCGAAATAGTCCATACGGCCAATTACGATGGTACAGGCTACCAGTGAAACGAATTCATCCCTTGCGCGAGCTCCGAACCAGGGATAACCAGCAAGCAGGTAAGTCTTGTCGCCTTCGCGTTTATATAATTGCTGTGCAGAGTTTTTCAGACACGAGAACATGTTGGTACGCTTGTTGCGCCTTGTTATTTCCTGTTCCCAGAGGCTTGAAAGTGTGCGTGGTGAAACTTCGGTGATACCTGCTGAGAATATTATTGATTCTCCTTTTTTGATTGGCATTTCGAAATATCCGGGTACCAGCAGATCTTCTTTATAGGCATATCCGCGTTCCTGTTCCTTGTAATATTCAATGTTTTTGTTCCAGTCTGGCTGATGAATGTATGAATTGGTTTTCGAAAATTGCATACAAAGGTTTGGATATCCTTCATACATTTTCATGCTGATTCCGTTTTTCAGTTCGAGGTATGAGGTATTAGCCAGGTGGTTCTGATACGTCAGTTCGTTGACACTGCGGAATGCGAGAAAGGGTTTGAAACGCAACGTAGTAGGTGAGTGAGCTTCGAGCAGGGTATATTTTATCAGAATTCTTGGCTCGAAGGACACGAGCATTCTTTCTTTTGATAAAATAACACCTCCTACGCGGTATGTGGTTTTGGATATGGTTTCGCAACTAAATTCCCGGATGTATTTATGACCGTTTGGGTAGTAGTTGTTTCCCTCATATTTATGAACTCCAAGGTTGAATTCAGCACCATGTTGAATGACCGTTTCATCGAGGGAGGATAAAAGAACGTGGTTGGAATTGTCTAATTCCGGGAGAGGCATAACCAGTTGCCCATGGTATTTCCGGGTATTGCAGTCAACCAATGTTGTGAAGTTGTATGTCCCTGCCCGGTTGGTCCGAATTATCTCTTTGGAGATTGATTTCTCGAGATTCATCAGAAGCGTTTTGTCAAAATTTAGATAGCTCATTTTTCAAAGGATAATGTTTATTAGGCTTCCACAAAAATAGAAATAAAATAGGGATTAACAAAAATAAAAGGTAAAAGTTTTATGTGAAAATCATTAAAATAATTATTCAATTTATAATAATTAAGTGTTTTTTACCCGAAAAAATTAAATTCTTATATCATTGCCAATCAGTCTTAGAATGTGTTTTAATTTTTTGTGCCGGTTCTTAAAGCCTGAATAATATCAACTTATTCCGTTTTTTTATGTAATATCCGGTTACTCTTCGGAGGTGAACGTCGAAATGATGAAGAAGAGAATGATTTTTCTCATAGTAATAAGGATGTAATTATTTTTGCAATACGGAAGAGTGTCTCTGAAATTGCAAAGTTAAAACTTTGACACATTTGATTAAGAAAAGAACGGGTAATAATTTTTCAAAAGTAATTATCTCCTGTTCATTTTTTTATGACCCGGGTTTGTGATAGGCTTTTGTTAAGTATAAATTTTCCAAGTGAATTTTCCAGATTTTCAGAATATATCTTTACATATTCGGATGCATTATAATAATATGTTGCATTATATCCGGAGTTTGTGATAATCATGGAGTTATTCTTGTAATGAGCATTGGGTCACCTGACGATTTCTGGTATTAAAGCAAGATTATGACATTGCAGGAGAACTACATTCAGATTTGCCCGTTTTTCGTACTATCATAAAGTTCGTAGTTAATCTAAACGTCTTCTGATAATATCTATTATAGCCTGATTGATAAAATTACAGGATTCTGAGTAAATATTTGTTGAAGGTATTAGAAAATCGGTTTTTAAATTCATATTTTTGCACTTATTAGATAAACAATAAGATCATGGATAATATTGAAAAGAAGAAAATATATTACACGTTGTTTTTTCCGGTTTTAATTTGTTTGTTTATCGTTCTTGTTTTCCTGTTTGAGAGAGGAATGGGTTGGGATTTTTATAAAGCAGGCATATTTCCTCATGATCTGAAAACGTTGCCTAACATTTTTACTATGCCTTTTATTCATGCAGATTTATCGCATCTGTTGAATAATATTATTCCATTTTTTGTTTTAAGTAGTTGTTTGTACTATTTTTATAGTCAAATTGCAAATAAAATATTACTTTTGTCGTTAATCCTGACCGGTATTATTCTTTGGGTTATCGGACGTGACAACTGGCATATTGGTGCAAGTGGTTTGGTTTATTCATTGTCATTTTTTTTGTTCTTCAGTGGCTTATTCCGAAAACACATCCCGTTAATTGCAATCTCATTTATCGTAGTGTTTCTTTATGGCAATAACGTCTGGCATTTGTTCCCTTGGGGGAAAATGGACCCTGTATCGTGGGAAGGACATCTTGCCGGAGGTATTACGGGATTATTGCTCGCTTTCATTTACAGGAAACAGGGACCGCAAAAACCCGAAAAGATATGGGACGATGAAGATGTTGATGATATGGAAGATGCTGAAATTCAGGATGATTATAGAGGTGAAAAAGATGATACTTTATCAGAAAATTAATTTTAGTCGAAATATTTATGGAAACAAAAAAAACCAATGAGATCAATTTAATGGATGTCATTATCGAAACTGGTAAATGGGTGAAAAAAACAGTTGTTCAATTATTGGAGTTTTTCGGTAAAATACTGATACTGCTGTATAAGCACAAAATCATTACTGCTTGCATACTAATTCTTGCAATAGCTGCCGGGCAGTATCTGTCCAGACCTTCAGCACGAATATATAAAATGGAGGGAATGTGTGTATTATATGGTCCGGAAGCAAAAACCATCAGTGAAATCGGCAAGCAGCTTGCGTACTCTTCACCACGCTTTCAGGCTACTTCGCTCGCCCGGAAATTATCATTGCCGGATAGTATTGCCTCAAAAGTGGCTGGAGTGGAATTTTTTCAGGTAATTGATTATCAGCTTAATCATACTCCGGATTTAATCGATTTTAAAAACAGTCATTCGATGGAAGATACACTTAACCTCCCAATGTCTGATTATATATATATGCGGATTAAAATAATAGGAACCAGGCATGCGAAAACAATTGGTGATGCCATGCTGAAGTATATTAATACCAATCCTACGGTACAAAATCAGAATGAAATTCTTAAAGGACAACTGAATGAAAAAATAAGGCTTTGTGATGCTGAAATGTTGCGGCTGGATAGTCTGGCAAAAATAACTTATTTCAAGGATAAAAAACCGGAGATTAAATTTGAAAGCAATAAACTGCTGATTGGAAATAATCAAGTTCAGTTATTCTATAGTGACATGTTAAATCTGCAGGCTTATAAAGCTAATGCACAGAATAGGCTCCTTGATGCCAAACAACCGGTTGTGATACCTTCCGGTTTAGTGGTAAATCCAAATGCAATCAACGGACGTGCAAAATATGGTATTTATAGTTTGCTGATAGGGTTCTTGTTGAGCATCTTCGTCAGTTACTTTTTAGAAAACCGAAAAAAATGGGCAAAATACCTACAAAATAATTAATTGGTGTAGATTACAACAAAAAAGGCATCTCTCAGATGCCTTTTTTGTTGCT
>JAFNAU010000020.1 GCA_017860335.1 Bacteroidota bacterium | reverse complement strand
AATCTTAATTCAACTTCGGTGAATTCAACAGGGTTGCTTCAACCTGCAAACGGAACAATAGTTATTAACGCGAATGGAACGATCACTTATACCCCTAACCCAGGTTATGAGGGAACCGACCAGTTTGAATACCGGGTGTACTCGAGCGATTATCCGGGAATAAGCGATGTGGCATTGGTAACCGTGAAAGTTACCGATTGTGCTGCTAACGCTACTGAGAACCTGATAACAGGTAAGGTTTTTGTAGAACAACTTCCTGACGATGGTGTCTATGATAGCAGTGAAATGGGGGCCGCAGGAGTGCAGGTTAATCTTTATACGGATGCCAACTGTAATGGTACGATAGATACCGGAGATAATATTGGTCAATCAACCATTTCCGACCTTTCAGGCAACTATGTATTCCATACTCAAAATGGATATAATGCAAAAGACAATTTCGCAACAGCAAGTTTCTCTGGCAACGATGGAGGTATCAACTGGACTACTAGCTGGGTGGAACAAGGAGAATTATCCCAAAATGTATCGGCGGGAGATGTAAGAATTATGGCAGACGCATCCACCTCAGCCAGCAGCAATGCAATAAGGATAGCAGGGGCTACCAATGGTATTTCCAGATCGCTCACTTTTAACAATGCAACTTCTGCTTCTTTACGCTTTAGTTACCGTAAGGAAGGCATCAATGGAATACCACCAAACGCAAAAACATTAACTGTAACAGTTAATGGTACTCCGGTTTATACTATTCAGGATGGAGATTACGCCGGGGGTACAGATCCAAACTATACCGAAGTTACAATACCCCTTACAGCTTTCAATCCAAATTCTTCTAATACAGTGCAATTTATGTCCAGCAGTACGCTTGGTACTACTGAGTATTTCTGGATTGACAATGTGGAACTGACCTATTTTAAAAACCCGGCATGTTATATTATTAAGGTTGATCCATCCAATACAAATGGCGCTTATACTACTTCATCTCTGAATAGTCAGACAGCACAATTTACAAACATTGGTGTTTGTGAAAAGGTTAACAATTTAGGTGTGTTGGCTAATTTAGTGGCTTCCGATGATGCTGCAAACACTGCCACTGATATACCGGTTGTTATTAATGTACTTGCCAATGATGTGAACGGTAAACCCAATCCGGCAACAGTAACTACAACAGGTTTGGCTAATCAACCTGCGAATGGTACAGTTCAGGTAAATGAGGATGGTACGATAACATACACTCCCAATCCGGGATTTTCGGGAAGTGATGATTTCGAATACCGGGTATGTAGTTTAGAAGACCCTTCGGTTTGTGATATTGCTCTTGTTACGGTTACTGTTTCCTGTATCTCTATAGCCAATCAAAATACCATTACCGGCAATGTATACAATGATGTAAATCTTAATGGAGCGTTAAATGCAGGGGAAACCGGAGCATCCGGAGTAATGGTTAATTTATTCAGAGACACCGATAATGACGGTGTTTTAGATACTGGTGAACCTTTGGTTGATACTAAAACAACTTCTACACTTGGTGCATATTTATTTGAAATTACGCCACCGGTTACTACCAATACCTATTTAGATCAGTTTACTTCGACCAGTACAACTTCCAGTGTCTTGGCAACGCAAACGTATGGCACAACTTCATGGACAACTTCATGGACAGAGATTGGCGTTACCAATGGGTTTTTAACGGCGCCAACAAGAATAACCTCTACCAGCGGATTATCCATTGAAGGAAATGGATCAACAACAGTCTTGGGGGCATTACGAACAGCCAACATTTCTACAGGGATAGCTGCTACACTTTCGTTCAATGTTGCTGAAAGCGGTCTCGATATGGATGTTAATGATTATGTGGATGTTCAGGTATCCACAACTGCATCTGGTCCATGGACGTTATTGAAACGCTATACAGGTGCTGATGGAAATCAAACCGGAACTGGTTCATTCGACATTACACCTTATATCTCAGCAACAACAACTATTCGATTTGTTACGTCCGGAGTATCTACTATGGTGGCTGGCGACATAGTTAATTTTGATAATATTCAAATCAGCTATAATGTTCCTACTGCCGCAAAATATATTGTACAGTTAGCACAGCCTTTACCAAGGGGTTATTCATTAACGACACCATTGCCTTCACCAACTGGAATTCAGACTGCTTCATTTACAGGCTCAGGAGCTGGGGATTGCCAGAATAATTTTGGTCTGACTTCTATTGTTGCCGAAAATGACATTAACCAGACACCTCTGAACACGCCAACATCGGGACAGTTATTAACAAATGATGAGGGAGTAACAAGTATTACTGGTGCAACCATTGGTGGAAATGCATTTATATTAGGTACTGCAAAACAAGTATCCGGAGTAGATGACAATGGAAATTCAGTTGCCAATGCCGGTAGTTTGACTATTAACAGTAACGGTACATATACGTTTACCCCTGCTTCAGGATTTACCGGGACAATTAATCCTGTAACATATACCGGTACCGGATTAAATGGCGCCACTGAAACCGCAATATTATCAATAGAGGTTTTATCAAAATTGACACCGGGGAATAACCCTCCTGTTGCTCAAAATGATGTAAATTCAACCACAGTTGGCATTACAATCAATTCAACCGTACTTTCAAATGACAGCGACCCTAATGGAGATACCATCACAGTAACAAGTGCAAGCATTACGCTTGGAAGTGCAATTACGGTAGCTGGAATGGATATTTATGGAAATGCTGTAACCAATGCCGGAACAGTAACTCTTAATGCTAACGGAACATATACTTATATTCCTGCTTCAGGATTTATCGGAACTGTAAATGACATTACTTATATAATAAGCGACGGAAAAGGCGGAACCGATTCTGCAATATTAAGTATCAATGTATTACAAAATGATGGCAACACAATCTTTGCCAACGACGATGCCAACACGGGTATCAGAGGAACGACGCTTAACGGAAACGTATTAACAAACGATTCTGACCCCGAAGGAAATACAATGAACGTAACGGCAGCTATTGCTAACGGAACAACCATAAATATCGGCACGGCTACAGCTATTCCGAACGTGGGAACATTGACATTGAATAATAATGGTTCTTACACCTTTGTGCCTGATGCAGGTTATACAGGTAATGTAAGTATACCCTACACAATCTGTGATAACGGAACACCAACTGCTGCCTGCGACCAGGCAACATTGTATCTGACTGAATTGCCAACCGGCCCTGTTGCCGATAACGACATTAATCAGGTACCTGCGGGCACTACGGCTACAGGAAATGTTTTGACAAATGATGAATACAACGGCACTGCAACCGTAACAAGCGCACAGTATTACAACGCTTCAGGTATCCTTACTCCGCTTCCTGTCGGAACAGCTACGCCGGTGTATACCTCAACAGGGACTTTTGCCGGTACGATGAGGCTGAACTCTGACGGTGGGTACTCCTTTGTGCCTGATGCCGGATTTACCGGAACAGTGCCTGTGAATTATACTATGAGCGATACTTACGGAAGCGATGCCACCATATTGACGATTGAAGTAATTGCTGCCGGAAGTTTATCGCAAAACGATAAGCCGATAGCACAAGACGATGTGTCCGGCACTGAAATAAACACTCAGGTTTCAGGCAATGCCTTGTCGAACGATAGCGATGTGGACGGAAATACATTGACGATTGCTTCTGCTACCCAGGGGGGAACATCAGTTACCATGGGCAGCCCAACGGTTGTTGCCGGAGTGGATGTGGCAGGTAATGCAGTTGCCAATGCAGGTTCCATCACATTGAATGCAAACGGCACATATACCTTTACTCCCACAACTGGATTTACAGGTACGGTGAACCCTATTTCTTATACCCTATCGGATGGAAACGGAGGTAACGATACAGCCAATATCTATATCACGGTATATCCAAATACAGGTAACAATGTATTTGCCAACGATGATGCCAACACGGGTATCGTGGGAACGACACTTAACGGAAACGTATTGACAAACGATTTTGATCCGGAAAGTAATACAATGACCGTAACGGCAGCTACTGCCAACGCAACAACCATTAATATCGGTACGGCTACATATATTCCTAACGTGGGTACGTTGACATTGAATGGAAATGGTTCTTACACCTTTGTGCCTGATGCTGACTATACAGGTACTGCAAGTATACCTTATACAATTTGTGATAATGGAACACCGCAAGCCTGCGACCAGGCAACATTGTATTTGACTGAATTGCCAACAACCGTTAAACTCTGGGTGGGAACTACTTCTACAGTATTTAACACCGGTTCTAACTGGTCTGCTGGAGTGGTGCCAAATCAGGGAGATGATATTGTATTTGCAACTGCAGCCAATAACGGCGGAGTTCCTGCCTTGAACGACCTGGTAATACCGGTAAATGATCCCAAGACCATTGGTAGCCTGACGAATTTATCGGAAAAAAGTCTGATAGTACCTGCCGGAGCATCACTGACCGTAGCAGGCGTTGTGACCGGTTCGGAAACCAATCCTGCCAGAATTCAGGTACTGGCAGCTGAGAATACCCCCAACGGTACGCTTATACTTGCCGGTCAGCCGTGCGAAAGCACTGTGATGGGAACCGTACAACTCTATGCTAAAGGTAAAAAAGACGTAGAAACCTCCTGGGTGGATAACGTTCCGGGCAGTCCAACTTTTGGAACGACTTTATACGGTACTTACCAATGGCAGCATTTTGGTGTGCCGGTAGAAGAAGTGATAGCCAACCCGACTTTCTACAAGTCGTACCTCAAAAAATATCACGAAGACTGGAACCAGAAAGTAACGGGAACAACACCTGCAACAACCTACTATGCAAAATGGGAAAATCTGGTGAACAGTAGCATGCTGAAAGCATTCGAAGGGTATGAAATCACGCAGAATGTGCCTACGACCTATATCATTGCGGGCAAATTAAATTATTGTGATAAAACAATCACGCTGACACGCAAGGCACCGCTGGTAACCGGTTCAACGGATACGAATATAAACAACAGGTACTACGGACTGGGACAGAATATCTTTGGTAATTCCTATACGGCATCCATTGATATAGATAATTTAGTCTTTCCTCCTAAAGTTGAGCCTACTGTATATCTGTATAACACCGGCCGCTTTACCGACTGGGCAACGACAGAGGGGGGGCTTAATGAAACCGGTCTATCTGCGGGACAATATACATCCATTCCTCAGAATACAGCACCGGCCATTTTCGACGGACGGATACCATCGATGAACGGCTTCCTGTTGATACATCGAGGACCGCAACCTTATTACGAAAGTGAAACGGATGATGATGTTACGATGTCATTGCCTTATATCAATGGATTAGTAGCCAATACCCGTCCGCAGACAGTAGCACGTAAGCCTCTCTCCTTCCTGAAGATTAGCCTGGCAAGCAAATCCACGAGGGATAATCTCTGGCTCTTCAGCCAGGAAGGCACTACGGATAAACTGGATGATGGCTGGGACGGACGGAAATTCTTCGGTACTCCTACGGCCTTTATCTACACCGAGAATGCCGATGGTCCATTGCAGGTAAGTGCCGATGCCACAATTGACGGTAAAGTACTCAGCTTCTATGCCAACAGCGATACGGAATACACCCTTCAGTTAGCGAAAACGAACTTAGAGGACTATCCGAACCTGCAACTGATAGACCTGCGATCACGCACGATTACGCCGCTCACGGGTGATGTGACCACCTATCGGTTCACTGCGGATAGCAAAGGACTGGTGGAGAAACGCTTTATCATTGCTAATTCTTCTTTCATTGATTTCAACAGTGATAAGTTTAAGTTCTTAGACGGCTATTTATCGAACAACAATCGCCTGATTATCACCAATTTTACGCCCAAAAGCGGAACGATGCATCTCTACGATATCTCTGGAAAAACACTGATTAACAGAAATATAACACCTTCGGTGAATGAGATACCGGTATCACTCCTTTCGGGAGTATATATTCTGCATCTGCAAGCTGACGATAAGCGGGAAACGATTAAACTAATTATTAAATAAGAAGAGAAATGAATTTAAAAAATAAAATATCAGAAATTGTATTAATTACCTTAGTTGTATTAGCGGGTGGTGGATACATTTACTATTCATTGCTCTCAGATATCCGCCATGAATCGGGATTCGTTTCTACTATTTACTTACAGAAGGCTGAAAGCCCGACTGTGAAGCTTGATAATATAAATTCAAAAAAGCAATCAAGCACATCACACAAACAGCAAGGAAAGCTAAGTGCAACACGTGTGTCTGCCACACCGCTCAATACGGAAGTCAGACATGAAGCAACTATTTCCATTTCAGGTAATATTCAGTCGGGCAGTACAAGCTATACGTACAGTAAGAAAAAAAGAGATACAAAAAACAGTTATCAGGACGGCGAACTTGGTTCTACAAGTACGTTAGCTTATAGCAGCCACAGAGGACGTAATATTGACGATAAACTGTCTGCACAGACTTTCGGCGAAGTAGCTATAACAGAACCCGGTGCTATGTCGCCCTTTGCAGTACCTAAAACTCCAAATTCAAACCCTCCAACGAATGGTAATGGGATAATTCTGGTTGACCCGGGAACCTATACAACACCTGGAAACGAATTAGGCGAGCCAATCCCTGTTGGTGAAGGCTTGTGGATATTCATGCTTCTGGCATTGGGATATACGGGGTGGAAGATACTGAAGAAACCTTATTAAATAAAAAAGACCGTGTATAACGGTCTTTTTTATTGTATTTACAAATTAGTTTGAATTTTTCAGCAGTTCTCTGGCATTCATCAGGGCGGCATCTGTTACCGTTTTGCCACTCACCATTTGAGCAATTTCGTGAACACGCTCTTGTTCGGTAAGTGATTTGATAAATGTTTCTGTCGTAATGCCCGAGTTGTCTTTATATACCAGATAGTGAGCAGAACCTTTGGAAGCTATCTGTGGCAGATGTGTGATGGTGATAACCTGAGTGCCATGGCTCATCTTTCTCATGATCTCCCCCATCCTTCCGGCTATCTCACCAGATACACCCGTATCGATTTCATCAAAAATAATGGTTGGAAGATCGGATTTATCAATAAGCAGCGATTTAATAGCCAGCATCAGCCTCGAAATCTCACCTCCGGATGCAATCTCAGCGACAGCCTGCACACTGCGGTTTTTATTCGCTGAAAACATAAATTCTACCGCATCGTTACCTTTTTCGGTGTATGTTTCGTTGTTTTTCAGGTTGACAACAAACTGAACATCAGCCATGCCAAGCAACAGGAGTTGTTCGATCAGGTATTTCTCAATAACCGGTTTTGCACGATTGCGTGATGCTGTTAAGGCTGAAGCTTTGGTTTTAAGTGTTTCAAATGCCATACGGACTTTTTCTTCGGCATTTTTCAGTTCCTCATCAAAATTATCAATTCTGTTTAGCTGATTGCGATATTCTTCACGTAAGGCAATCAGTTCGCTGTCCGATGTTACTTTAAATTTTTTCTGAAGCACGAATAATGTACCCAATCGGTCATCCACAAATTGCAGTCTTTCAGGATTAAAATCGATACGTTCCTGAGTGGATGAAATCTCAAGCGCGATATCCTTCAGTTCGATATGCAGGCTCGTTAGTCTTTCAGCCCATTCGCTGGCTTCTGGGAGATAATTTTTGATTTTCAGTACGACATTTCCGGTTTCTCTGACTGCATTTACCACATTGTACTCCTCTGACGACAAAAGCATCTCTGCTTGCTGCAACTCGTGCTTGATTTCCTCCACATGACTCAGCGTATCGAGTTCGGCTTCCAGTTCAGCCAGTTCGCCCTCGGTAAGGTTCGCATCGTCAAGCTGGCTGAGCTGGAACTGCAAGTAATCAAGATCCGCGGTTTGCCTGTCAGCTTCCCGTTTTAGTTTCTGAAGTTCGTTCAGGGATTTGTTCCATGCTTCATAAGCATGCTGATAATCCGACAGTTCAGCTTTGTTGCGGGCAATAGCATCAACTACCTGCAGCTGGTAATCTTCGGTTGAAAGCAGCAGATTCTCATGCTGCGAATGGATATCGAGTAAGCGGTTGCTTAAATCGCGGAGAGCATTGAGCGAGACGGGAGTATCATTGATAAAAGCGCGTGATTTTCCGTTGATGGTTATCTCCCTTCGAACCAGACAAACTGGATTATAATCAAGTTCGTTTTCCTTGAAAAAACTCTTCAGATTGTAATTTTCTATCTCAAATCCGGCTTCTACAACACTTTTCTGAGTACCCTCCTTCACCACGCGGGTATCAGCCCGTTGTCCCTGTATAAGTGACAATGCACCCACGATAATTGATTTTCCGGCACCAGTCTCACCGGTTATGACCGAGAAACCTCCATCGAAGTCAATTCGCAAATTACTGATAAGCGCATAGTTGGATATAAAGAGAGATTTGAGCATATTTTTATAAAGATTTATAGAAACAAGACTATTAGAGCCAGGATTGTTAGAAACAAGATTAAAGATAAAAGAATAAAGGCATATTTATTGTTAAATTGTTGAACTTAATAATTACCGATTCCGAACAGTTCGGATCTGATTACAAATAACTTAATAACTAATTACAACTATTTCTTGAAAATCTGTTCGTACCGGTTTGCCGAAGTAGGATTTATATCGGTCAATATTTCAACAGCTGTTTCTTTTTCTTTCTGTGTTCCTTCTGTGAAAATATTTATAAGTTCGTCATTCTTTGCATCGAGGAATGAACTGATGACAACTGCCGAGGGACGGGCTCTGTTCGCTTCACGAAGTAATGGCAAGCCTTCCAGGATTTTTGCCCTGCCATTTGTAACGTTAACGGTCATTTCGTCCAGTCCGTACCGGTGATATTCGTAAAAATAATTACGATATTTCTTAAAAGCCTCATCCATTATGTTGTTTATCAGCGCATAGCGATTTTTGTCATTTTCGAATGCTTTCCAACCAGCCCAATCAGTGCTCTGAGCCTGAGTAACGATATTCTCAGCAGCCTGAAAATAAGGAGTTCCACCGAGGCGGGAAAAGGAATCCATGTCATAACCGATAATAAGATAAGCATAGTAAGCCAGCACCGAAGTCAGATTTGATTGCAGATTATTTTCGCTAAATTCGAGCGGTTCAAACTCTTTATAAGTGAAAGCAAAGCTGTTATCCTTGAAATTGATTAAAGAGGTAAAATAGGAAGAATTATATACCGGTCTGCGCGCCTGAACGGTTAGTTCAGCCCGGTAACCATCACCTTCTACGGCACTGATTATGATATTCATATTGCAATCAATCCGCTCTTCTTCGCTGAACGACAAATCGGTCCAGCGGCGGTTGTTCATAAACTCCGAAGCTTCTTTTTGTAATGTCTTGAAAACATCCTTATTAGAGCCCTGCACTTTATCAGAGTTGATCACCAGGTTGCATTTGAGTTCCTGAGCCTCCATCAAGCCACAGAAACTTAATATTGTCAGTATGAACAGGTATTTTTTCATCTGTTTATTTTTTTATTTTTTTATTAAGGACAGATGGAACACGCCATTAAACATTCCCTTAAGTGTCAAAAGTATATTTACATGGCTGTTTCATTCTTCTGTTTTATTTATATTCAAACCATTGATTTCTGCAACAATATCACGAGCCACATCCGGTTTGCTTTTCAGTTCATATTGTTTTTTATAGCCGTTACGTCCTAAAATTGTAATTTTGTTGGTATCGTAACCGAAGCCCGCATTCTTATCCATCAGCGAATTAAGCACAATCAGGTCGAAATTCTTCCGTTCCAGTTTACCCTGTGCATTCGCTTCTTCGTCGTTCGTTTCAAGTGCAAATCCAACTAAAAACTGATCAGCGGTTTTCATTTCACCCAGTTTCTGTGCTATGTCCGGATTTGGAACCAATTCCAGAATTATATTGTCCTTTCCCCGTTTAAGTTTCTTTTCAGCCTTATTCACCGGTTTGAAGTCGGCAACAGCAGCGCTGAGTATCGCTCCGTCCGCTTCCGGGAAGCGTTTCACAGCCTCAGCATACATTTCATCGGCTGATGTTACATCCACCCGGGTAACGCGTGGATTACCGGTTTTAAGTTGTACAGGACCTGCAATAAGCATAACCTCAGCACCCGCCTCAGCACAGGCTTCCGCCAGGGCAAAACCCATTTTCCCGGTCGAATAATTACCAACAAAACGGACAGGATCGATGTTTTCGTATGTAGGACCGGCAGTAATCAGAATTATTTTATTTTTCAGCGGTTTGGGTGTGAAATAATCTCTCA
This sequence comes from Bacteroidota bacterium, assembly GCA_017860335.1. Lineage (GTDB taxonomy): Bacteria > Bacteroidota > Bacteroidia > Bacteroidales > Paludibacteraceae > UPXZ01. The sequence continues at coordinate 6,445 of JAFNAU010000020.1, read as the reverse complement.
GACAGCCAACGATTTTCTCAGGTTCTTCCATGCGCCCTTTTCCTTCAAGTCCGCTTGCCAGTTCGCCGCTTGCTGGTTCTATGATGGTACATCCGAGTTGCCGGAGAGTATTTATATTTTTTTGCGTTGCCGGATGTGAGAACATATCAAGATCCATGGCAGGAGCGATAAAAACAGGTGCACGGGCTGACAGATACGAAGTGAGCAGCAGGTTATCGGCTATACCGTTTGCCATTTTAGCCATGGTATTGGCTGTTGCTGGTGCAATCAGAAACAAATCGGCCCACAACCCCAAATCGACATGACTATTCCAGTTGCCGCTGGTCGGGTCAAAAAAATCAACAAGAATGGGATTTTTAGCAAGTGTAGCCAGCGTAAGCGGGGTGATAAACTCTTTAGCCAATGGTGTCATGATTACTTTCACTTCGGCACCTTCTTTCACCAGTAAACGTATAATCTGTGCTGACTTATATGCTGCTATACTTCCGGTGACGCCCAATAATATCTTTTTACCCTTTAACATAAAATGTTCTATTTATAATATTAAAAAACTGCCGGTTTGAAAAAGCATAAGTATTTCTGTTTTATTTCAGTTTTATACTTTGTGCCAGTTCAAAGCTGCCAACACGTGACAGATGATGGCTTCACAAAAATACAAAAAACCAGCTAACAACGAGTTATTTTAAAATAAAAGTTTCCTGCCTCCGGTTAGCGGTGACAAGAAACAGTTTTTTTCATGTACGTTTTACTGTTTACTTTTTGCAGTAAATTATTTTTTCAGTTTATCCTTCAGTGGATTACGATAGAATACTTTATCTTCGATAAATTCCTGTGTAGCAAGCAAAGTCGCTTTTGGCATTTTTTCATAGAAACGGGATATTTCAATCTGTTCTCTGTTTTCAAAAACTTCTTCGATGCTGTCGCTGTATGATGCAAATTCCTGAAGTTTCTTATCAAGTTCTACCTTCAATTCAACGTCAATCTGGTTGGAACGTTTGCCAATAATAGCAACTGTTTCGTACACGTTACCCACATTCTCGCATAAGGAGTTCATGTCGCGGGTAATAGTCGACGATGGTGCATTTAATTTTTTGTAATCCATATTAATAACTCGTTTTTCGATTTTATTTTATATTGTTTTCGGACACTTTCAGTATTTCATCGGTATTTTTCCTGAACTTACCAGCAGGATATTCATTGATATAATTGTAACATTCATCAATTGCCGACTGATAGCGGTCAACTTTAGTTTCGGCATAGCTCAGCAACGCCTGCTGATACTTCGATTTTAATATCATGATCATCAGATCTTCGCGATGCTTGGTAGCAGGATATTTTTTCAGAGTATTTTCGGCTTCAATCACCGCAGCCAGATAATTATTCCGTCCCAGATAAGTACCCAGATTATAATACAATGTTGCATTGGTCAGACCTTTCAAAGCCAGCTTATCGTTCAGTTCATCCAATAGTTTGGTAGCTTCTTTTACCCGTTCGTTTTCGGGATACAAATCTATGAATTCCTGAAATGAGCTGATAGCCAGATTGGTATTTTCCTGATCGAGTCTTACATCGGGCGAATCCTTGTAATAACAATACGCTACTCCGAAACGTGCTTCCTGTATGTAACGACCGCGTGGATACGATTTAATGTAAGTTTTATAGTATTCGCTGGCTGAATAGTAATCTTTTTTCTCAATATATGACTGAGCCAGAAAATTGAGTATCAGTTCCGAACGGTCTGTATTTTTGTAGTAGGGACTAACTTCATCAAACAGGGTTATAGCTTTGGTGTACTTTTTAGCTGTAAAGTACTCCACAGCTTTATCGTATTTGAGTTCAGGATCTGTTGATTTCAGCAATTTCTGATATTCGCTGCAAGATGCGAATAGAAATATGCTCAGAATTATGGGGAGAATATATTTTTTCATACTGAATTTTAGCCTGCAAAGTTAGTTATTTTGAGAGGAATACAAAATAAATTTATCTTTTTTATGATAATGAAGTTAGTTTACAGCCCGACACAATCATTCTGTCAGGTATTTTTGAAAGCCTTTGGTGTAAACCGTTTTATACTCTCCATTTTTATCAGCATAGATAAGATAACAGTCCATATCGGGTATTGTGCTGCAAACAGACATACTACTATCCACTCCTAAAACCATAAAAGCGGTTGCATAGGCATCGGCCTGCATACATGTCGGAGCTATCACAGTGGCACTTAGCAGATTGTGTTGCACAGGGTAGCCGGAGTGCGGATTGATGGTGTGAGCATATTTTTTGCCGTCTTTGAAATAAAACTGCCTGTAGTTACCCGACGTCGCCATCCCTACATTGCTGATTGCAATAATGGTTTGCAGTTCTTTATTTTCGTCAGCCGGATCATCGTCCGGTTTATCTATTCCAATATGCCATTTTTCACCTTTTGGATTTAATCCCTGACAGGCAATCTCCCCTCCTATTTCCACCATGTAATTTTCGCAACCATATTCTTCCAGCAACCGGGCAATAACATCCGAACCCTGTCCTTTGGCAACAGCACTTGCGTCGATCATAATATGCGGATCATCCTTAATCATTTTATGATTGAGGAGTTTAATTTTCTGATAGCCGATGTAAGGCATTATGGTATCCAGGTTGGGTTTAAGTGAGGTGTCGTGGTTACCGTATCCAAAGCCCCAGGCATTGACAAGCGGAGCAACGGTAATATCGAAAGCTCCGTTAGATTTAATGGATACCTGTCGCGACATGGAATACATTTCTTCGAAGAAGATATCGGTATTTACATCGCTGTCATTGCGGTTGATGCGCGAAATGATGGAGTTGGGATTGAAGGTCGACAGCGATGCATCAAATTCTTTGAGTCTTTCTTCAATTTCCTTTGTCAGGTCTATCCCTTTTGGATGCAGATAAGTAACATGATAAAAAGTGCCAAAAATTTTTCCTTCGAGGAAAGTATATTCTTTATTTGCAGGCTTGCACTGCGTTAGAAATAAGAGACAAACCAGCGGGAGTATTGCCGGAAAAAATTTAATTTTCATTTTCTAGTAATTAGTCATTTTGTTATTCATTCTCATCTTTTATCCTGGAAATAAGCACCTTGTCTATCCTGTTGCCGTCCATATCCATTATTTCAATATAATAATCCAGATATATTATTTTATCTCCCGCTTTGGGTATTACATTCATTTGATCGATTACAAAACCGGCAACTGTTGTATAATCAATCTGATCATAATCCACATAAAAATCATCAATAATTTCCATCAGCACCTCAATGGGAGCATCACCGTTGACCAGTACCGAATTATCTTCACGCACAAAATAATCGGGTTCCTCAACCTCTCCTTCGTCGAGTATATATCCCACGATATTCTCCATAACATCGTGCAGGGTAATAATTCCTTCAAAATCGCCGTATTCATCTACTACAATGCTGAAATGTGTGTTGTTCTGACGCAGATTCTGCAAAACCTTAGGTGCAAGCACATTTTCGTGAACCACAATGGGCTCTTTGAGCAAATCACGTACCCTGAATTCCTTCCCTTTCTGATTTCATCTTCGGGTGCATTTATATCGACCCACTCCACCTCCATTCGGTGAGTCATCAGGTGTTTAGCTTTCTTGTCAGAAAAATAAAACACTTTTTCATGTATTTCATTTTGTTCTTTTTCGATGACTCCTTCAATGGATGCAGTTTTTATCATTTGACGCAACTCCGATTCTGTAAGATGTTCTGTTTGTTTCTCCACTCCCATCATTTTGGTAATAAATGAGGTAGAAGACGAAAGCAATTTAACGAAGGGATAAAACAGTTTGCTGAAGAAATTGATGATCGGAGCCACTCTCACGGCTACTTTTTCAGGATTACTCAGCGCAACCGTTTTCGGTACAAGTTCACCTACAACAATCGAAACATAAGTAATCAGAAACATAATTATTACCATGGAAATACCCGGCGCGTATGGTCTCAGATTTTCGATCCTGGCAATTAAAGGAGCTACATCTTCAGCCAGGCTCATTCCACCGTATGCTCCGGTAATAAGGCTGATCAATGTAATACCTACCTGAACGGATGAAAGAAATTTTTCAGAATCTGATCGTAACTTCAGGGCTGTCAGTGCTCCCTTGTTACCATTCTGTTTGTAATGTTCAAGCCGGGTTTCTTTGCTCGAAACCAATGCTATTTCTGAAAGCGAAAAAAAACCGTTAAATAATATAAGTATCAGTAAAATAATTATTTCCATTATAGTTTCACAGGATTATTAACAGACAAACACTATATATCAAAAGTCAGACGTTTTCCTTTATGATCTTCGTTCCATTCGCCCCTGTCGAAAACTTTTATTCCATTAACAAAAGTCGTGACCACAGCGGTATCAAAAGTTGTTCCTTCAAATGGCGACCATCCGCATTTATAAAGCAGATTTTGCGCGGTTACCTGTTGTGGTAAATGAGGATCGACGAGCACCAGGTCGGCATAATACTGAGGGCGGATATATCCTCTGCGGTGAACGCGAAACAGATCTGCCGGTGCATGACACATTTTCTCCACCACTTTCACAATACTAAAGTAACCCTGATTGGCCAGTTGAAGCATTGCCGAAAGTGAATGCTGAACAAGTGGTCCTCCCGAATATGATTTATAGCAATTACCTATTTTCTCATCAAGTGCGTGAGGTGCATGATCTGTCGCTACCACGTCAATCTTACCGTTATTCACAGCTTCGATGAGTGCTAAGCGGTCAGCTTCAGTTTTTATAGCCGGATTCCACTTAATACGACTTCCATAACGCGCATAATCATTGGACGAAAACCATAAATGATGTACACATGCTTCAGCTGTTATTTTCTTATCTTTCAACGAGATATCATTTCTGAACAGCGACATTTCACGGGCAGTGGACAAATGCAGCACATGCAGGCGTGTACCATGCTTCTCGGCCAGTTCCACTGCAAAAGAAGATGATTTGTAGCAAGCTTCTTCGGAACGTATCAGCGGATGAAACTCACAACCAATATTCTCTCCGTAAATATTTTTATAGTAATTCAGATTTTTAAGAATTGTTGGTTCGTCCTCGCAATGTACAGCGATAAGGGTGGGAACTTCTGCAAAAATCCGGTTAAGTATTTCCAGATCGTCGACCAGCATGTTGCCGGTTGATGATCCCATAAACACTTTTACACCGCATATTTTCCCCGGATCCACCTTAATTAGATCGCGGATATTCATGTTGGTGGCACCCAGGTAGAAAGAATAATTTGCCAGCGATTTTGAGGCTGCCAGTTCATTTTTTTCTTCCAGAAGTTCCATCGTAGTGGTTTGGGGCTTTGTATTTGGCATTTCCATATAGGAGGTGACACCCCCGGCCACCGCGGCTTTACTTTCAGTATAAATATCTCCCTTATAAGTCAAACCGGGTTCGCGAAAATGTACCTGATCATCAATCACACCCGGCATTAGCCACAACCCTTCCGCTTCGATTTTTTCAACCGGATTTTTCAATTCGATTTGTTCGCCATCCTTGTAAACATGCTCAATCTTGTCATGATTGATTAATACCGAACCCTTAAAAATTTGCCCTTCGTTGACAATATTGGCATTGCATATTAATTTTTTCATAATGCGATTATTTAAAGGTGTAAATAAACGAAAGTATGTAAAATAATAGTTATTTATATCATTTTTCGCGGAAATTTACGGGTAAGAGAAGACAGTTTCAGTTGTATTACCCCCAAAAATGCTTCTCCGAATATACCACCGCTCATTTTGGAAGTACCCAGCTGACGATTGATGAATATTATAGGTACCTCTTTGAGTGTAAAACCGCACTTATATGCTGTAAATTTCATTTCGATCTGAAAAGCATAGCCTTTAAACCGGATTTTGTCCAGTTCGATGGTTTCGAGCACTTCACGGCGGTAACATTTGAAACCGGCAGTAGTATCGGCAATTTTTAAGCCTGTGACCAGTTTTACATATTTGGATGCAAAATAAGACATCAGCACACGTCCGATAGGCCAGTTTACCACATTAACCCCGCTCACATACCTTGATCCTATGGCCACATCGGCACCTTCGTTGACACAGGCATTATACAAGCGGAGCAAATCCTGGGGATTGTGGGAAAAATCAGCATCCATTTCGAAAATAAAATCATATTCATGCTCCAAACCCCATTTGAAACCGGTAATATAGGCCGTTCCTAATCCCAGTTTACCTTTACGCTCCACAATAAATAAGCGTTCCGGAAATTCAGTCCGGAGGTTCTTTACGATAGCTGCCGTTCCATCGGGTGAACCATCGTCAATTACCAACAGGTGAAACTCTTCCTGGAGTGCAAATACAGCACGAATGATGTTTTCAATGTTTTCCTTTTCGTTGTAAGTAGGAATGATAACCAGTTTTGAAGGCATAAAAAGATTATTTTTAGTTTTTTATCGTATT
>JAFNAU010000295.1 GCA_017860335.1 Bacteroidota bacterium | reverse complement strand
CAGTCGTTCGATCGGGAAATAGGCGTTGATCACTCCCATAAGCGAACTGATAACGAAAAGCAGTATTAAAATCTTGATCGTATCGTAGAAGAAGAAGTTGACCGAAGTGCCAAGATGCGATTCAGGATTTAAACCCAACAAATTGTATGTAAAATAATTAACTAATGGTTGTAAGAAATAATAGAGAAGTACCAGGGCAGGTAAACCTGCTGACAAAGAAAGTATAAGTTTAGTTTTTTTAGTCTTATCCATTTTTGAAATTAATTTTAGTTCGTAAGATTACGAACAATATAAATAAAAAATTAGTATAATAACAATTCCCCCTTTAGGGGGTTAGGGGGCAGGTTTATGTGAAAAAGAATATCACCACATAATATATTCCCACACCTATAAAAACCACCGAAACTATCCGGCGAAACCATAGTTCAAAGGTTTTAATTTGGTTATATAGTTTCCCTACATTTCCGACTGCATAAGCTAGCAACCAGGCGAAAATGATGACAGGTAAACCTGTGGCAATGGCAAACAATACCGGCAGATACAATCCGCTCGCACTGGCCACAGTCATCGGTATGAGCATAACAAAGTACAACACACCACTGTACGGACAAAAAGCCAAAGCGAAAGCCATTCCCAGCAGCAATGTACTCCAGTAACTTCCTTTACTTTTCTCACCGATTTTATCAGTCAATCCTGAAAATCCGCCGATTTTATCAGTCAATCCTGAAAATCCGGGGAACTTGATCTTAATAACATCAAGCATAAATAGTCCGATAAGTATCATAACCGGCCCCAACAACTTCTCGCCCCAGCCCTGAAACAGCATGGAAACATTCATTTTGCTTGCTCCGAAGAATATAATCAGCGCCAGGCTTGTGTAACTAACAGCCCTTCCGAGCGTATAAACCAATCCGCTTATAAATACTCGTTTCCTGTCTTTCAGGTCGCGACTGATAAACCCGATAGCCGAGATATTGGTTGCCAACGGGCAGGGACTGATAGCTGTCATCAAACCCAGCACAATGGCTGTTATAAATGAGTATTGTGAGTTATCAAGTATTGTTTGTAATAACTCCATCTGTCAAATTTTTCGCATACATGAAACCCTTGTCTGTCAAGTCGACGCGTTTGCCTTTTGATAAAAACAATAATTGCTGACCTTCAGCCTTACATTGTTTAGCAATGGGGTCATTCTCTTTTTCATCTAAATTAACTGACTTAAATGTAATCTGACCTTTTTTTAATTGAGCAGGATACATTTCGGCAATAGCTTCTTTGGTTACTGTTTCAACCGCGTTGCAAGTTACACTGCTTTTGTAACAGCTGTCTTCGTTTTTTTGTCGGCAGCAAAACTGTTTGCCGAAAAAAACGACACCACAAAAACCAGTAATAATGATACTGTAATTAACTTTTTCATATATTTCAAATTTGATTTGTCAAGATTTGCTTTAATTCATCGTTGGAGGGTACGCGACCTTTCACCACCACTTTTCCATCTATTACCAATGCCGGCGTGGTCATTACATTGAACTTCATAATCTCCATAATATCTTCCACCTTGGTAATTACAGCATCAATATTGTTTTGAGCCACAACTTCACGGGTTGCTTTTTCAAGTGATTTACACTTCGGACAGCCAGTTCCCAGAACTTCAATTTTCATATTTATTTTAATTTATAGTTTGCTGTTCGTCGAACAACGAACATTGTTGTCAAAAAAAAGGAATTAACAGCATTTTGTCTTTACGTTTGATTTGAAGAAATCTGCAAAAAGAAGTCTTGCGAGTTCCCAGTTTTCCTTATTAATGCAGTACTTCACTTTCGGACCTTCTATTTCGCCCTGAATAAGTCCGGCACTTTTCAACTCTTTCAGATGCTGTGAGATAGTGGCCTTAGCATTGGGAAAAACTTCGTGGATATCTCCGAAATAACATGTGTTCTGCTCGAGCAGGAACGCCAGAATTTCCATACGGGTTGGATGCCCCATCGCTTTGGCGAAGGTGGTCAGCTTTTCGATATTTTCCGCTTTACTATCCATATCTGAATTATATGTTCGCAAAAATACGAACATTATTTTATATTTCAAACTTTTTCTGATTATTTTTCTTATCACTTACGGATGATGCCATGAGCCGAATTTGACAATAATTGCAACTAATTTTTGTCATTTACATGAAAATGTATTATTTTTACAGATTATACAGAAAACATTTGAACGATTCGCAGGGTAAGTTGTTTTTCTGTGAATCAAAGTTGAGTAACCGGGGTTTGAACGCGGGGATGATTACGGAGTTGATTTTTACAGTGAAATACAGCGGTATTTCACCCTTGTCTGAAAAAATAGTACACAAAATGATAAATAAATGGATTTATTCGGATCTTTCCGATGAACAAAAAGTAATTAAAAATAATCTTGCCAATGAATTAAGTATTAGTCCCATATTAGCACAGCTGCTGGTGCAACGCGACATCAACACATACGATGACGCGCGCAGTTTTTTCCGTCCCGACCTGAGCGATTTACACGATCCTTTCCTGATGAAGGATATGGATAAAGCGGTGGAAAGACTGACCAAAGCGATGCAAAAAAATGAAAAGATACTTGTTTACGGCGATTATGATGTGGATGGAACTACGTCTGTATCTCTGGTTTATAAATTTCTCATTCAGTTCTACTCCAATCTTGAGTTCTATATTCCCGACCGCTACAACGAAGGATACGGAATATCCGTCAAAGGCATTAATTATGCAGCCGAAAACGACTTTAAGCTCGTTATCGCCCTCGATTGCGGTATCAAGGCTGTGGAAAAAGTGAAGTATGCCAACTCGCTGGGCGTTGATTTTATCATCTGCGACCACCACAATCCCGACGAAGTCCTGCCACCTGCCATTGCCGTACTCGATGCAAAACGCGAAGACTGCAATTATCCCTACAAACATCTGTCGGGATGCGGAGTGGGTTTCAAACTGATGCAGGCTTTCGCCACAACCAACGGCATTGATTTTCAGAACCTCATCCCCCTGCTGGACCTTGTAGCGCTGAGCATAGCCTCCGACATCGTACCCATCACGGGCGAAAACCGTATCCTCGCTCGGGACGGATGAAGCTGGCTACCGAGGCGGTGGAACTGCTCGTGTCGCGCGATTATGCTTTCGCCTACCAGCGTAGCAGCACCATCAATGTTTACAACAACGACCGCAAAGACCTGGATAAAAACATCACCGACGAAGCGCTCTCGCTTATACAGTCGGACGAATGCTATTCCAACCGGAAATCCATTGTGGTGTATAAACCCGACTGGCACAAGGGAGTGATCGGGATTGTAGCTTCGCGCCTTTCGGAAGAATTCTACAAACCGACCATCGTGCTTACAAAATCCAACGGCTTTGCTTCGGGTTCCGCCCGCTCGGTATCAGGTTTTGACCTCTACAAAGCCATCGAGACATGCCGCGACCTGCTCGAGAATTTCGGCGGACACATGTATGCCGCGGGACTTACCATGAAAGAAGAAAACGTCGATGAATTTACACGCCGGTTTGAAGAATACGTTGCTGAAAACATTCTCGAAGAACAAACCTACCCGCAAATTGACATTGACTCGGTGCTCGAATTCAAAGACATAACGCCCAAATTCTTCCGCGTACTGAAACAATTCGGTCCGTTCGGTCCCGGAAACATGAAACCGGTCTTCGAATCGAAAAACGTGTATGATTACGGCAGCAGCCGCCTGGTAGGTAAAGAACAGGAACATCTGAAACTGGAACTGATCGACAGCAGCTCGGAGAACGTGATGAGCGGCATCGCCTTCCGCATGTACGAATACAACGACCACCTGAAAGCCCTGAACCCGCTTGACATCTGCTATACCCTCGAGGAAAACACTTTCAACGGAAATACAAACATCCAGCTCATGATACGCGACATCCGGAAAGTGGAGAAATAGTATTTTGGGAAGTTTATAGTATATAGTTT
>JAFNAU010000156.1 GCA_017860335.1 Bacteroidota bacterium | reverse complement strand
ACTCTTACATCCTTATCGAAACGTTTGTCGGTAATAATTCTGAAAACGCCGCTTGTACCTCCTTCATAACAGTCGGCCCCCTTGTCGGCACGCAGTATAGCAAAATCATCTTCCATAATCACAGAAGACAAACGCTGATCTCCGTATTCCATTCCATTCTGAACCGAGGATATTTCTACAACAACCATTTCATCGCTTTCTACCAGTTGGTCATCTGCAGCAGTCATGACAGCTGTTCCGGTCAGACTTCCAGCCGGAATTTTTATAGAATCCGGGAAAGCGAAATCAGCAACCGGTGTGGCTGTACTCAACGCTGATATACCAAATTTTACAGTAACATCAACAATCCAGGGCTTGCTCAACGAAACAGTAATTGTGTTTTGTCCACCGTTCTCAGCGAAACTACTGACAGATTGCGAAAGGGTTACAACCGGTTTATCTAAGATGGTAACTGTAGCCGTGTTAGCAGGCGACGCGGCAAGCACAGCTTTCGGATAGTCGGTACTCTGCAGCGATAAAATTATACTTTCATCGGCTTCGGTTTCGGCATCGTCCAGTACCGATACTGGTATAATCAGCGAGTCGGTATTTGCCGTTAAAGTAAAGGACACAGGAAGCGTTGTATAATCTGTACCAGAAGTGGCAGTTCCGCTTACCGACACATTCACGTTTACATTTTTGTCAATCCGTTTGTCGGTAAAAATCCTGAACGCGCCATTCCTAACACCCTCATATCCGTCAGATGATTTTGCAACCCGAATTGTAGCCAAATCGTCATCAATTATGGTTGAAGTCAGATGAAGATTACCGGAAGTTACTGCATTGACAACCGATAATACATCAATTGTGATAGTTTCATCATTTTCAACCAGTTCATCCTGAATGGCGGTAAGTGTTGCAGTTCCTGTCAGTTGGCCTGCAGGTATGGTAATAGTGGGTTGCATTGTAAAATCAACTACAGGTTTTGCGGTTCCCGCAACATTCGCGCCAATGTTTACAGTTACATCTTCACTGAATGTACGATTCATTGTGGCTGTGATAATATTCTGACCGAGAGCTTCTCCAAATGAGGTTCCGGACTGAGAAAGCGTAATTATAGGATCGTCACAGACATCACCTATCCCATCTTGATCGGTATCTTTCTGATCCGGATTGTACACCTGGCTGCAATTGTCATTGATGTCAGCCAATCCATCTCCATCCGAGTCGGGATAATGAACGCAATTAAGAGTTGCCGTATCAAAACGATCGATAGTTAATGGATTGCCGTCATCACAATTAGGGATTCCGTCTTGTGTAATAATTACAGAATAGCTTTCCCCTGCACCCGAAATTGTAATAGTATCTTTACGCTGACTGGTTGAATTATTAAATGTTGCGGTCAGCGAAATGGTTTTGTTCCCGCTGCCACTTGTTACATCGGGTGTCAGCCAGGATTGGTTGCCGGTTATTGTCCAGTCAATCTGCGAAGTTATCTTGAAGTTAACGGCACTTCCTCCAACATCCATGTTCAGAGCGGTCTGGCTAACATTAACATATGGCGGAAGGATGGGTGAATCAATGACAAAATTGTTGAACATTACCAGATTACCGGTAAAGCCATCGGCTGTTCCGCGTGAAAAACGCACTTCATCCACATTGCCAAAAATATCCAGAGGAAATGATGATGGTCCGAAAGTTTTCTGCCATTCAGCGGCTGAATTTCTGGTCAGTATCACAGATCCTGTGGAAACTTTATTGCGGAAACCTTCCACCTTCAGTGATAGCTGGGCTCCCACTGCATCACAGATATACACCGACCTAAAGCTGAACTCATAGCCAGAGGCATCTAAAAAACGGAGATATTTCGGACGGTTATTATCAGATTCAGCTATGCCGGTAGTACCATTCAGAGAAACAACACCGGGGTACAACGAGCCTGCAAAAGAAGAATTGTACACAGCTAAACTTCCCGCCGGAATACCCTTCAATGCAGAATCTTCATCCGCGGCATTGGCCAGTTGAATTACTCTGCCAGGCACATAGTTAGTGTAATACTTCATTGGAAAAGGTCCGGGTTCTGCTGCTGTAATTATGCCTCCCGCATTTTCCGGAAGTACGGGATTTAGTATCTTCAATGTATCGGTCTGAGCATTAAGCTGAAATGACAACATAAACAGCAACATCGTCAAACCGAATACCTGCGTAAATCTCTGAAGGTTAGTGCACCTGTGATTTACTGATTTTATATTATTCTTCATATCCTTTTCTTTGTTGTTAGGCTAATTTTGCTGCGGATAAATTCCGTAGAGACTTATTATATAGTTAATCCCAACATAGGGTTTCATGTTGTCATGTGGCTGAGATCCGCCCTGCGGTAAAACAGACTGAGGATTAACTGCAATTTTGCCCCCCGCATAGTCCTTAGCATAAGTCATAATCTGTTTTGTTCCTCCCGGGAATTGCATATCAGCAGCTTTAGCTGGCAACATACCTGACGACGGAGCACTCGTTGTGCCGGTTGCGTCAGTTGCCAGCATTGGATGATTATGAACCGGGATCTGTCCTGTCGTTAAAGTTACGGTTTCCGTTCCACCCAATACACCTATAACGCCAGCATAGGAGACAGAGACAGGCGCTCTTCCTCTAAAGTCGGGTAAGGCAAAAGTGGTTTGTCCATCGCCGCCGTAAGTAGTGCCAATGAGTGAGAACAAAGTTTCATATTCGGCTATTGGCAACATCTGACCTTGACAGAATTCCCAACCGACTGGTGCAAAATTACCTGCAAATAGCCTTATTTCACCTACATATGGTTGTTGTGATTTAATCTGTGCGGCAAATGCTAATGCAATTATCAGAATTGATAGTTTTATTTTCATAGATAGTTATTTTATTGTTGTTGTATGAAACTGTAATATAATCTATAATCAGTTATTAACACCTGATAGATACTTGTTTCATACTTTATATTTATTGTTTTTAAGTTTATAAAACAGGATAAGGATTAATTGCGGGGAGGAAATATCCCCTGAAGCGCTATTATATATCTCACTGTAATATAAGGCATCATGTTATTATGTGGTTGCGATCCACCCACTGAACCTGAGGTTTGAGGTGATAATCGTACATATGAACCGGGAGCAGCGTAGGTATTTACATTTTTTGTCACCTGTGGAAATACAATGTCTGTCGGTGCGGCAAGCATCGTTTGATTCGTTGGTTTGTCGGTAGTAGCAGGATTATTGGTTCCATTCATAATATGATTATGCATAGGCATCTCGTTTGTTGCAAGCGTGTGAGCTTCCTCACCCCCCCTTTCTCCAAGTACATATCCGGCTCCACTGCCTATTACCATTCGACCTCTTAGATCAGGTAGTGCAAAAGTAACCCGACCATCACCGCCGTAAGTTGTTCCCAGCAGACTGAATAAAGCCTGATTTTGATTAATCGGGAGTAATTGACCATTACAAAAAGCCCATCCCTTCGGTGCAAAATCAAATGAACATATCTTAATTTCGCCTATATATTGTTCTTGCGCTTGCATATTTACAAATATAAAAAGGGCTATAAAAAAACTAATCAATTTTCGTTTCATTTGTTTATATTTTATCGGTTATAATAAACTCATATTTATAAGGTAAGATGTATATCATCCAATAATAATTATTAATAATTCCATGTCAGTGTTGGATTATTGTCTTGGAGGAAAAATACCCTGAACAGCAATGAAATAATTGAGTACGAGGTAGGGTTGCATATTGTTATGCGGCTGAGATCCTCCTGCTAAACTTAATGTCTGAGGAGCAAAAGGAATAATTGTACCCGGAACCGGAACCGCATAAGTGTTTACCGGCTTCGTTATTCCCGGAAAATTAAGCGAGGCATTGAAAGCGGGCATGACGTCTGCTTGCGGCACATTGGTAGTAGCTTGTGCATCGGTAAAAAAAAGCGGATGATAGTGCACAGGCATTTCACTTTGAAGTAACGTTACTGAAGGACTACCTCCCTCTTCACCTAAATATAGGGGAGTAAGTCCGGGACCCTCACCGGGATTTAAGGCCACTCTGCCCTGAAGGTTAGGCAAAGCAAAGTTTGTTCGGCCATTACCTCCGTAAGTAGTTCCCAAAAGAGCAAACAAGGCTGTATTCTGGGAGATAGGTAAGAGTTGTCCTTCACAGGGCATCCAGCCTCTTGGGGCAAAATTTATCGCAAAAATTCGTATTTCTCCGATAAATGCATCCTGAGCCAGGAGACCTGATGCCGCGCAGGTGATGGCAATCATTAAAGTAAAAATTTTTTTTCTCATACTTAATTGATTATTATTTGATTAACAAGTCTTTCTTTCTATTAACAATGAATTCTTCATTTAAATAAATATAGGGGCGCATACCCAGAATGCTCAAAACAGAAATAAAAGTTTAAGTCTTATAAAAAATCAACAAGAAAATATTTATGTAAATAAAGCGAACTGTGCTGTTTTAAATTTAAAGAACAATTTATCATTATTGTGAAACCGGATATACATAGTTAAGCACACATCTACCATACATATTTCAGCAGATTTTTTTCAGGGAACAAGGAAGCTGTCAATTATTCAGGATACACACAAGTATTTACAACAGCTTTACAGGTTTAAATCGATCAACGTATCAGGAATAACCGCCTTCAGAAATGAAGTAAACTGGTTATGTTGGAATTTGTGTTACAAATATATTAATATTTCGATTAAAAAATATTTAATATCCATATTTTTTTAAATTTTTACTTAATTTCTCGGTGAACATCAGATATTCTGCTAACGTCTTCAAAATAGCTTTCAAATGCAGATCGGATATAAAAATTAAATTACATGCAGAGAAAAATTATTTAATTCATATTATTTTCCCTTTACCATCTTTACTTGTAAGCGAACTGCCTGATTATGAAAAATTAATTAAGCTACGGGCATTTCAAAATTTGAATCTCTGTTTAACACTACATTCCAAACTTTAATTATATTTGCATAGTCAATTTTATATAATCTATTCTCTTAAAAAAACATTCGCCCTATGTACGACAATCAAAACCGCCCGTTCGTGGCGATAAACAATGAAAAGGAACTTGCCTTTGTTCCGAAAATGGCCAACCGTCACGGTCTTATTACTGGTGCAACCGGTACTGGTAAAACTATCACGCTGCAAACGCTGGCCGAAACTTTCAGCGATATGGGAGTTCCGGTTTTCGCAGCCGACATCAAGGGTGACCTTTCGGGTGTGGCAAAAACCGGAGGCAACAAGGAGAGTGTTACCAAGCGCGTGGACAGTTATAAACTCAAGGAAAAAGGATTTGAATTCAGGGCATTCCCGGTGCAGTTCTGGGATGTGTTCGGCGAACAGGGTCATCCGGTGCAAACCACCATTTCGGAGCTGGGACCACTGTTGCTCGAACGCCTGCTCATGCTCAACGAAACTCAGGGAGCTGTACTTAATCTGATTTTCAAAATTGCCGATGA
>JAFNAU010000155.1 GCA_017860335.1 Bacteroidota bacterium | reverse complement strand
CAATAACGAATTTTCAAATTTTCAAATTGGCACATTTTCAAATCATCATTTATCATTCATAATTCATTAATTAAAATAGCTTTTCCAAAAAAAAAACATACATTTGTTCGTTCGTTTGACCAGATATTTTAAACAACCGGGTCTATAAAGATAAACGTATCTGTATTTATCTGGTTTTTAAGTTAATTATAGTTAATATAGACAATATTTTTCTTCGAAACATGTTTTACAACATAAAAACATTATATCTTTGCATCGTGTTTTTCATGGTATTAGATTTAAGGTTAATAGAAGATTGGGTTGTCGGGAGACAACCTTTCTTTTTTTAAATATAATCAAAACCTTCCATGCCAACAACAATTGAAAGATTAAAACAGTCGGTGCTGTCATCATTGCCAAAAGCAAAGAAAACAGTCATCTGGCTTCTTAAAATAATCATTCCCATCAGTCTCGGAGTGAGCTTACTTCAATATCTGGGTGTCATCGACCTGATTGCCGGATATTTGACTCCGGTCTTTTCATTGATCGGATTACCAGGCGAAGCTGCTATCGTATTCATCACAAGTATCTTCATGTCACTGTATGCTCCCATTGCCATACTTACCACCCTGCCGCTCAGTCCCCGCGAAATAACCATACTGGCAGTAATGTGTCTGATAACTCACAACATGATTGTGGAAACTGCAGTTCAGAGCAAAACAGGATCGAACTACGCCGTGATGTTTTTACTGCGTGTCGGTTCATCCTTTGTCGCTGCCTATTTTCTGAACCTGCTGCTTCCGTCACACATGGGGACTTCATCCGTTACAGCCGATGCTGCCAGTTACGACACGTTCCTGCAAATGCTTCAGGGATGGGCCATCAGTTCGTTCTGGCTTATCCTGAAAGTCGTACTTATCATCACCGGTCTGATGATGCTTCAGAATATCCTGAAAGAGTTCAGGTGGCTTGACGTAATTTCCCGGACACTGGCTCCACTAATGAGCGCCATGGGACTGCCACGCTCCACTTCTTTTCTTTGGTTTGTTGCTCACATACTGGGACTTACTTATGGATCGGCAGTAATGATTGATGCTGTGGAAAACGGCGAACTAAGTAAACCGGATGCTAATTTTCTGAACTTTCACATCGCTGTCAATCACTCCACCCTCGAAGATACCCTGTTGTTTGCAGCCATCGGTGTTCCTGTACTCTGGATGATTATTCCGCGGTTTGTACTCGCCATTCTGATAGTATGGTCTGTACGGCTATGGTACTTCGTCTGGCAAAAAGAAAAGGCGGTGACTGAAAATTATTAATAATTTTTAAAAACTGACTGCGAATTTAAAACAAATGAGATTAATACACTAATTTAGACCCCATTAAAGAAACATAAAATGACTGAACGGATTTCAAAAACAAAAAAACAACTGATTGATGCAGCCCGGGAGTTATTTGCTTCGTATGGAAAGAAAAATCTGACGATGAATGATATCGCGGAAGCTTCTCATAAAGGAAGACGTACACTATATACCTATTTCAAAAGCAAGGATGAAGTGTACAAAGCCGTCATTGACAACGAGATAGATATTATCATAGAAAAGCTCACCAACGTATCCCAAAAGAACCTCAGTCCTTACCTCAAACTGAAGGAACTCATCATCACTCATCTTTACACTGTAAAAAATTCAGTTACCCGCAACGGTACCCTTCGGGCTGATTTTTTCAGGGATATTTACGCCGTAGAGCGTTCTCGTCGCCGTATTGACATAATAGAACTGGGACTGATTAAAAACATTCTGAAAGAGGGTGTTGAGAAAAAAGAATTCAAAAAAATGGATGTAGATACAATATCGATCATCATTCTTTATGCTTTAAAAGGACTTGAAGTACCCTATATTCGTCAAAATCTTGGCACTGAGCTTGAGAAGAGCAACACCGATATTATCGAGTTCATATTCAAGGGGATAAAAGAAATTTAATTCTGAAAAAATTAAAAAGGCTGCTCAACGGACAGCTTTTTAAGTTTCTGCTGGTTTTATTTGCAGGTCAGTTCCACCACGTAATCTGTTTCGTCAGGTACTTTAGGTAAACTTAACTGTACACTTTCCTTATCTTGTTTGAATTTCAGTTTTTCCTTAGTCTGAAAAAAAGAAATTAATTTATCCGTATTGTTAATTAGTTCACTGACGCAGATGAAATTCAGACAACAGATTACGAAAACGCTATTCATTTTCCAGAAAACCGTCAGCCTAAAGATCCGTCTTAACTGAAACCATTCTGTTAAACATTTGCCGGACGGTTTGTTTTTTCCTAAATTTGCACTGTTGATTTACGTGACTGTATAAGACCCGACAACCGGGTAAAATCAGCAGTCCATCCCTTATATTCTTTAGCATACAGATAAAAAATGACATACCTCCGAAAACCGGCATGGCTGAAAACCAACCTGCAAAGCACCGAAAATTTCACTCTGGTAAATAAAATTGTAAAAGAAAATAACCTGCACACCATCTGCACCAGCGGACGATGCCCCAACATGTGCGAATGCTGGAATCGGGGAACAGCTACCTTTATGATACTGGGGGAAATATGCACCCGCGCATGCCGTTTCTGCAACACACTGACCGGAAAACCTCTTCCTGTTGATCCCGAAGAACCCCGCAAAGTAGCCGAATCAATCCGGCTGATGAAGCTGAAACATGCCGTAATAACTTCCGTGGACCGCGACGACCTGCCCGACAAGGGAGCTGCACACTGGGCTAAAACTATTCGGGTGATCAAAACCGTTAATCCGCAACTAACACTGGAAGTACTGATACCCGACTTCGATGGCGACACAGAGCTGATTGACCGGGTGATTGCAGAAAAGCCCGAAATCATTTCACACAACCTGGAAACCGTAAAACGACTTACTACACAGATACGTACCAAAGCAAAATACGAAACCAGTCTGAGTGTACTGAAACACATTGCAAACAGCGGAGCTACAGCCAAAACTGGCATCATGCTGGGACTTGGTGAAACGGAGGAAGAAGTGCTCGAACTGATGGATGATGCCCTGGCTACCGGATGTTCGGTGCTCACCATCGGACAATACATGCAGCCCTCGCGTAAAAATATAGCTGTGAGCGAATACATTCATCCCGATAAATTTGCCGAATATAAAAAAACCGGGTTAATAAAAGGTTTCCGGATCGTCGAAAGCGCACCGCTGGTTCGTTCGTCATACTGCGCCGAAAAACACCTGTTATAAAACTTTCGGGGTATATTGAACTGAATTTCAGAAATCGTAATACTGCTCAGACCTTCAACTATACATTTTATGTATGAGGTCCAAACCTGAACAATAAAAAATCCCTCTCCTATCCGGAAAGGGATTTTTATTAATATTGATAATCAGAATTTACCTTCGTCTTACAAAATAGGTTCTTCTGAAGTTGTTATAAATGACTGTCCTCGGCTGTCCGTTTCCCCAGGCAACTCCCACATCGCGGTATGCTTTGATCCAGTCGCGGGTAAGACCGATATTGTAATCATAAATAAATTTCCACTCGCGGCTGTCCACTTCCCGAATACGTTTTTCAATCTTGTTGGCAATCACTTTAATTTCACCCACGCACGAGGAATTCGGATCAATGGTTGACAGCACCGCGCCCGCATCGTTGGCTGCATTCCAGCTCTGACCGGCATTCCAGATATTATTGGCAAGGTTTATTTTCTCCTTGCAGTCAAAATCAATTTTCTGGCGGAAGATGGGTCCGAGCGCTGCCTGTGCCTTGTTCCAGCAATCGGGGCATACATCCGGTATGGATGAGAGATTCCAGATAGCTTCATCAAAGCGGTTCATATTAGCCAGTGTCCGGGCATTTTTAATGATAAAATCACACTGCGAGTTGTAATAAGCGATTATCTTGGATTTTCCCTCTTGAATAAACCGCTGATATTCCGGATTATTCGTTTTAATATTTTTCAAACCGGACAGATAGGCTTTTGTTTCGTTCTCTCCCACTCCTTTCACAGTGGCGGAATAACTTGAGAAAGCTTTTCCGTCCACTCCATCGCCGATATACATATTCACATTCATGGTGTAAGCATGCATGGCAGGTGCCGTGGGGGTGATATCTTTAGTAATGACATTGATATTCGCCGTAAAAATGAAACGCATAATATCGGTTGAACCTGTGATACCATTCTGCGTTGCAATCTGTATGAGTTTGTTTTGCAGCACATTTACCACAGCAGGTGGAATATCTTCCACATCGTCGGGAATCCATACAGTTATCGGAAGCCTCTCGGTGTCGGACATATACTGGGCTTGCAAACTATTGAAAATACATCCCAACAGCATGATTACAAGCATTAATTTCAGATGTTTCATATTTTATTTTTTTTAGTGTAAAGACAGATTGTATGTATTATTTTTCACCAATTACGAGTTGTGCCTGACCCAGTCCGCGAGTCATCAGTTTAGCTGTGATACGGTACCGGTCGGCAAGCATTTTCTGCAAATCGCGTGCCCAGCCCCGGGTATCAACGGCTCTGTTGGATGCATCATAGAGGGGAATGCGTACCTGCTCAAACAACATGGTATTTTCGGTGGCATCCGTCAGACTGAAACGTCCTTTGACCGAATTATCCGACACCCAGGTTTCGATGATTTCCGAAAGTTCCTTACCATCGTATTCGCTTTCGAGATCACCGTTGAACGAGCTGAAGGTCATCACACGCAAACTCACTTCGCGTCCGTTGGCAAACAAGTCATCAAAATGTTTCTGCAGTTGCGCGTTGAAGTTGTCGATGTGTGCCAGTACAGCTTCTTCGAGCAGCACGGGCAATTCGGCCGAGAAAGACGGTTGCCCCGTACCCGATGCACCGGCAATTTGTTTGTCGGTATAGGCATCCAGTCCCTGGAGGTTGAATGTGATCGAACGTTTCGGACCAGTCTGGTTGACCGACCAGGTCAGCTGCATGATGATATCGGCTTTAGCTACTTTTTTCAGTTTATCAATCGGACTTTCGTTGGCATCGGCACCGGTTTTGCTCGTTAGCATGGCGTCTTCTGCCGACTGACTTTGTAGTGTTTTCATCACTGATTCCAGATTTTTCAACGGGAAACCGCGTTCAGTCATCATTTCATTAATTTTACTGATTACATTCAGCAGTTCGGTACTTTCCTGAAGGGCAGCGCGATAATCTGGAATTTTCATCCGCGTACCCATATTATCATACACGGTCATGAAGTTGTTTTTCACACACCAGTTATCGCTCGGCACCACCATGATGGTAGGTTTTTTAGCCTGCGAAAATGCTGACAGACTTACCATCAGGGCAAAAAAGACAATGATTATATTTTTCAGTTCTTTCATATGATATAAAAATTATAGAGTTAATATTTTATGATTCCATCTTCTTCTTTCATATGATATAAAAATTATAGAGTTAATAATTTATGATTCCATCTTCGCGGAGCTGCTCCTTGAGTTCGGAGCGGAGCACCCTTACAATTACGCTGTAGGTAACCATTTTGGAATCGCCCATGCCCCTCCGGAATATTTTATTGCTCAGCCGTTCATCTTTTCCTGAACAGAATTTTTTATAGTTGCCCCGTTTATCGGAAAAGAAACGATTGAAGTAGTCCTCGTACTTTATTTCGGCATTTACCTCGGGAACCAGCGGATGCGGATTGCAATCAGAGCTACCCTTTCGGCTGGATTTGAACAGCACATCGCGAACAGCATTTTTCGACCAGTGCCCCAGGCACGAAGTGTGACAGAGCCGTCCATTTCCACTCCCAGACATTCAGTTTCGATGGAATAATGGCCGATGTTGGAGTTGCGCTGTGCATCAACATCGTTAATGCCTAAAAACGCGACCATAAAAATCAGGCTCGGTAATAGTTTTAGGTTTTTCATAGGTTCAGAAATTTAAATTGTTAAGTACCACTACCCAGCGAACGGATGATACCTGCATCTTCGAGATCTTTGCGCAGTCCCGCCACATTGACCGATACCACCACTCCTATTTTATACTCCTTTCCCACTTTCAGGCGGTCTTCGGCAGCTACTGAGCCGTCGTTGGTGATATTGACAAATTTCATGTACTTACCACCGTTTGCAAAAAAGTTGCGGAAAAATTCAGCCTGTTCAAGTTCCAGATTAGGACTATCGGCAAGCGGATGCTGTCCCGGTACGCCGCTGATGCCACCGAAACCTTTGAAAATAACTCCGTGAACGGCATTTTTCTTTGCCTGCTCGATGGCTACTTCGGGATTTTTGGAATAAGACCATACTTTTATCAGATAGGTTCCCTGAGAACCCACGCTCACCGGTTCGATTTCATAATTCCAGTTTATCCGTTCCTCTTTGACAATGCCTACCGATGGAAGATTAATTTCAGCCCGTTCGCTTCGCGGACTGAAACCTCCGGCCAGGTATTCCTTCAGTTCTGCCCTCAGCACACGTACGATAACACTGTATGTAACCATTTTGGAGTCGCCCATGCCCCGCCGGAAGATTTTATTATCCAGCCGTTCGTCCTTACCGGAGCAGAATTTTTTGTAATCGCCATTCTTATCGGAGAAAAAACGGTTGAAGAAATCTTCGTATTTCATTTCTGCGTTTACTTCGGGCACCAGGGGACGCGGATTGCACTCGGAGCTTCCCTTCCGGATGCCTTTGAAAATCACATCGCGGACTGCATTCTTCTTTGCCTGATCGACAGCATCAAACCGGTTTCTGCCTGTTCCCCAGGCTCTGAGTGTCACCGAGCCGTCAAGCTCGGTTCCCAGACATTCAGGTTCGATGGTATAATAGCCGATGTTCGAATTACGTTGTCCAAATGCATCAATCATCCAGAATCCGGCAGAAAGTATTAAACTGATTATCAGAAATAACTTTTTCATAGTCAGTTGGCTGTTAGTTGATATTAAAAACCGCTGTTTAATCCTCTGAGTATTCCGGCATCTTCAAGGTCCTTGCGCAATCCGGCCACATTTACTGAAACCACTACTCCGATTTTAAATTCCTTACCGATTTTCAGCCGGTCTTCAGCAGCTACAGAGCCATCGTTGGTGATATTCACAAACTTCATGTATTTGCCGCCTTCAGCAAAAAAGTTTTTAAAGAATTCGGCCTGTTCCACTTCCAGATTGGGATTATTGGTGAGTGGCCGCTGACCCGGAACACCCTGAATACCTGTGAAGCCCTTGAAGATAATTCCGTGAACGGCATTCTTTTTTGCCTGTTCGATGGCTACTATAGGTTTTTTGGAGTAAGACCACACCTTTATCAGGTAGGAACCCTGTGTGCCTACACCAACCGGTTCTATTTCGTACACCCAGTTGCGGGTATCTTTATCGGCTTTTTTGTTCTGTCCCGCAACTGTCACACCAAAACATGTGAACAATATGAGAAAGAGGCTGAGCACTTTTGCTGTTTTCTTCATAATCAATATTTTTTAATGGTATATAATTAACGGTTAATTAGAATCTGATACGTAAACAGATGGTATTTGTGGTGCCAACATTCATTTTTCCGATTGAACCAAATCCCCAATTGTCGATCACCGGAGCAGCAGACTGAATAAGTTTTTCCTTATTATCAGTCGAAGCCGCAAACCTTGCAAATACGCCGGGTTTCATTTCGAGGCTGAACATCGGAGTAATATTCCAGCCGATACCAATACCGATCGGAACATACAGGGACGACCAGGAATAATCCTTATTGTCGGATGCAATTTCATAACCACCAACTTCTTTAAACGAATAACTCTGTAATCCCACTCCAAATTGTGGCCTCAGATATACATTACCCTTTCGGGTAAAATAAGATTCTTTGGATAAATTGACAGCGATAGCATAGGTACTGCCCGAGCATAATTCACTGGAACTGATCAGATAGCGGGTTGAAGTACCGATGTCTCCGGCATATACATCTTTCATTGAGCGCAGGGATGCGTCAATACCCAGATGCCACCCCGGTTTTTTCAGGAAACGCGAAATACGAAAATCGGCGCCGATATTAAAGCCTTCCATGGCATTGTTGGAGGAACCGTTTTTCCCGATATTCAGAATTAATCCGTAATCTTCCTTGCTTTCCATAAACATACCCTGATAAATTCTTCCTCCATCGACTTGCTGGAATACCGAAGGTAAAGATGAACCGGTAGCAACCTGCTTATTATCGTTGATAGTTTTCACTCTAACCACTCCTTTCCGGTTAGTCTTCTGATTGCCACTTTTATCCTGTTCAATTTCATAAACGTAGAACCGCTGATCAATGTACAAATCTTCCTTTGTGCCAAGTTTGGCGCTCACAGGATATGCTTTGAAAACAGTAACTTTCAGTTTGAAGTCTTCAATTCTTCTTCCCAGTTCAAAAACAGCATTATTCTGAATATTGGCCGGTATATCTTCGAGCAATTCGCGCATTGTTTTTTTCTTAGTATTCAGACTTTTTTCTTTCGACTGTGCCGATCGTACCGATCCACCCGTTAACGCGATGAGTTTTACAGGAAAAGTCGCGTCAGCCCATGCAGCCACCTTTTGTTTGTCGGGATTCTTGGGATCGACCCAGTACCGGGAATAAAATTCACTGGCAACGGAATCGTTGAAATTTATTTTATAGGCATACACCTTGTAGTCGCAATTATACCCTTCATCGGTACGTTTCACCGGAGTATAATTTTTCAGTTTTCTGTTGAGGGCATCCTGCCGGTCGTAATATTCTTCCATCGAATAGAGGTCGGTAATTTCGTAGAGGAGAATGTAAGACTTATCGATGAGTTGTTCGCCAATCATTTCGATACGACTGGTATTTGAGCCTCTCGAGATAATCGCATCGGCATCTGTCGCAGTGTATGAGCCCCTTTCGGCCACGAGTGAATAGTTGAAACTGCCGTTGGCATCGCGTCCCCACCATTTGGCGATGACAGGATTGGAAGCGCCACGAACATATTTTTCAATCAAGGCGTTTTTCTGAAGATTCAGGGGTTCGATGGGTTTCATATCCGGATAGTCAATTCTGTGATTGTCGAATTTACTGTTGACTTCCAGATTACGGAATTTGGAGATAACCACTTCTTCGTCGGCATCTTTAGGCTGAGAGAACAACATGGTTATGGAAGGCCGGAGATATTTGGTATTAACTTTCCCGGTCGGGTTTTGAGCATAAAGACCGGAAAAAAGAACCACACATGTAAACAGGAATGGAAATCGTTTCATGAATATAAATTTTAGCTTGCCGGAGTACGACAAGTAGGTTAGAAACAATAGAACAGACAGGAATTTCATGCCGGGAAAGGTCAGCCCGCATTCATATTGACCTGAGAATTGTTTTGTTTGAAAAATTTATAATTTCAGTTATGATATGTCCTTTTTGAATTTTGAATTTATTAATAATCCAGAAGCAAATATATACAATTATTTTGATATTGGATATATATCTGTGTATTTTGTATGTGTTTTCTATAATATCAGAATAAATGCAAAAAATAACTCTGTTCTGACATGCCGTAGTTATTGAAGAGAATACGATCAGCAAAAGTCAAAAACTATTAAGGCATTGAATTTGTTTGTTAGAAAAGTCTGCTTCCTGTTACAATATATTAATTTTAAAGTCTCAGCAATTAAATTATGAATTTTATGTTTCGTGTGGTTATTTTCTTTTGTCATTGATTTTCTTCTGTGCCGTGTTAAAGATATTTCCCGGCATTGGAACACCAACTTAAACGAATGCATATGAATTAACAAAAAAACACACTGTCGTCATGGACTCTGCATCTGGTCAGTCTGAAATATCGTTTATTAACAGATTTAAAACAGAATGACGGACAGAAAACGGGGTATTATGGCTAACATTTAGTTTAGATTCCAAGATTAAATCTGTGGAGAAAAAAAGTTCATGCAAACTAATAACAGTTTATTGGCAGACCTGCAGTGACAGAAAGAATCGTAAACCGGCGCAAATCCTTATCAATTTTCGGAATTATCTGAAGATGTACCTGAAATAAAATTTTCGTCATTTATTTTAATTTTCCAAATAATACCTTACATTTACCATGGTATTTTTCATATAGAGTTACACAATGACAAAAGGATATTGCCTATGAGTGTCGCTTTTTACATCGAAAACAGTTATAAAGTATCTGAACTGATCACTAAAAGGTACAGTACTTCATTTTCTCTGGCCACATCCGTGCTTGAAAAAGAAAAAAGAAAAGCTATATATGCTGTTTATGGATTTGTAAGACTTGCTGACGAAATCGTGGACAGTTTACATGGCTATGACAAGTCGTACCTGCTCAACAAACTTAACGACGATCTGGATTATGCCCTGGAAAATAATATCAGCTGCAATTTGATACTAACCTCGTTTGCTGATACTGTAAAAAGATATAACATCAACAGGGAGCATATCACAGCTTTTATCCAAAGCATGAGATATGACCTGACAAAAACAGATTACAACGCTGCATCTGAACTGGAGGAATACATTTACGGATCAGCTGATGTGGTAGGACTTATGTGTCTGAAGGTGTTCTGCAACGGCAATCAAAACTTGTACGACGAGTTGGAGCATTCCGCACAAAAACTGGGGTCAGCTTTTCAGAAAGTAAATTTCATGCGCGACCTGAAAGAGGATACCGTGGAACTGGGAAGAAATTATTTTCCGGAGATTGCAGGAATTTGAAGAGGCATACACAGGCATCAAACGCTTGCCCGACAAATCAAAACTTGCAGTTGCATTAGCTTTTCATTATTATCATTCTTTATTCAATAAAATAAGAAAATCAACACCTGAAAAAATTCTTTCTCAAAGGGTAAGAATATCTAACCTCAGGAAATATCTGATAATAATTAAGGTTGGCATCATGTACAAAGCTAAATTCATATAGATGGCAGAATTCGTAATCATAGTAGACCAGAACGACAACGAAACCGGGTTGATGGAAAAAATGGAAGCTCACCGGAAAGCTTTGCTTCACAGGGCTGTATCGGTATTTATTTTCAACTCACAAAAGCAATTACTTCTGCAGAAAAGAGCACCCCACAAGTATCATTCGCCCGAATTATGGACCAATACCGTGTGTACTCATCCAAAACCGGACGAAAGCAATACGGATGCCGTAAAAAGGCGATTACGGGAAG
>JAFNAU010000154.1 GCA_017860335.1 Bacteroidota bacterium | reverse complement strand
TTGCTTTACCACTCCTGAGGGAAGTCTCAGCTTCCGATATGCAATCGGCTATTAGCTTGTCGGAACAAAGTGTCTGAATAGCAAAAGCTGCATTTATCACGACTGCATTGTGTTGTGCTTCGCTGCACTTATTGTCCAATACATTCATAAATATTTTAGCGGCATTAGCCGATGTTTCTCCGCCCCAGAGTTGCTCGTGGGTGAGCTTACTGAAGCCCAGGTCTTCCGGTTCATAAATATATTCTCCTTTGATGTTGGTCACTCCCTTTGATGTTGGTCACTTTACAGGTGTCGGTCAGCGAAATTTCATCGTAACCGTCCAGGGTGTGAATAATGGAGTAGTGGATACCCAGATTTTGATAGATGTAGTTGTATAACCGCATCATTTTCAGGTCATATACACCCAGACACTGATAATTGGGGCGCAGTGGACTGATTAATGGCCCTAACACATTGAAGAACGTGCGAACTCCAAGGTTTTTCCGGACACCGGCAACATTTTTCATGGCCGGATTGCATTGTGGAGCATGCAGATAGGCAAAACCGGACTGGTCAATGGATTTCTTCAGAATATCCGCATCGGTAGTAAATTTAGCTCCGAAATATTCCAGCACATTGGAAGCCCCGCTCACCGAAGTGGCTCCGTAGTTTCCGTGCTTGGCAACTTTGTAACCGGCTCCGGCAAGGGTAAAACAAGCGCAGGTGGAAATGTTGAACGTATTCTTCCCGTCGCCTCCCGTACCTACAATGTCTATCGGGTTGAACTCCGATAAATCGGCTTTAATGGCCATGCTGAGCAGTGCGTCACGGAAACCGATAATTTCATCAAGCTCGATGCTGCGCATGATGTAAACAGATATAAATGCCGCGATCTGCGCATCGTTGTATTTTCCGGCAGCTATATTTGTCATCACCTCCGTAGCTTCGCTGCGTGTAAGTGATTGATGTTCAAAAAGTTTGTTTAGTATTGAAGCCCCCCAGCCCCCTAAAGGGGGTATTTTGGCAGGATTATCTGAATTACCTTTATTATTCGGTTTATATTCTTCCATATCATTTGTATGTTAAAAATGTAATTATTTATTCAATGTATCAATATTCCCCTCTTAGTGCCTGTCCCGAACTTGTTTTGGGAGGGTTAGAGGATCTGTAACCAGTTTTTCAGCATCTGTTCACCTTGCGGTGTCAACACCGACTCGGGATGGAACTGAACGCCATGAACATCATATTGTTTGTGTTTCAATGCCATAATCATTCCGTTTTCATCAACGGCAGTTACTTTCAGACAAGAAGGTAATGTATCCGGATCGACAACCCAGGAGTGATACCTTCCCACTTCGAGGGTCGAAAGCATATCATAAAACAGGATGTCATTATCGATAACGTGAATTTTGGTGGAAACTCCGTGAAATACTTCAGGTAGATTTATAAGTTTTCCACCGAATGCTTCGGCAATTGCCTGATGACCGAGACAAACTCCCAGAATGCTTTTTGTGGCATAATATGTACGGATTACATCCGGTAGTA
Organism: Bacteroidota bacterium; assembly: GCA_017860335.1. GTDB lineage: Bacteria > Bacteroidota > Bacteroidia > Bacteroidales > Paludibacteraceae > UPXZ01. The sequence goes on along the minus strand of JAFNAU010000154.1, from coordinate 4,253 downwards.
TGCCGGATTCGCAGGGCAATCCTGGTCCGGGAGAAAGAATGATTTTATCGAAACGTTCAATTTCTTCAAGTGTAATCTGATCGTTGCGGTGAACTTCCACATCATTGTAACCCAGTTTCTTTATCGCATGAACTAAATTGTAAGTGAACGAGTCGTAATTGTCAAAAACAAGAATGTTGCCCCCCGTCCCCCTGAAGGGGGAGTTGTTGCGGGAATTATCAGGATTTTCTGTATTTTTATTGGTGTCCATAATATTTATTTTGTTATTGCATAAGATTGATTATTTCATAAGTTTTATATCTTCTTCAATATCCCCCCATTAGGGGGTTAGGAGGCTTCATCAGAGGGCTGACTCCGATACTTGAATTGCTCTTTTTAATGCAGCCAGCTTGTTGTTGACTTCCTGCAATTCGCATTCTTCATCTGATTTTACCGTAATACCGGCTCCTGCCTGATAGTAAAGCGTATTTTCTTTACTCACAAATGAACGGATGGTAATTGCCTGGTTGAAACTTCCGTCGAAACCGATGTATCCGATACAACCTCCGTAAGGTCCTCGGTCATGCGGTTCGAGTTCGTCGATTAGCTGCATGGCTCTGATTTTGGGAGCGCCCGACAGAGTTCCCGCTGGAAATGTGTCTGCAAAAAGTTTGATAATTTTTGTTTCTTCATTCAGTTCTCCGCTCACACTTGATACCAAATGTAATACGTGAGAATAATACTGCACTTCGCGGAAAACTTCTACGCGAACATCCGAACAGTTTCGACTGAGGTCATTGCGTGCCAGATCGACCAGCATAACATGCTCTGCATTTTCTTTTTTGTCAATCCGGAGTTGTTCGGCAAGCTGAAAGTCTTTCTCGTCGTTGCCGGTACGTCGGAAGGTTCCAGCGATGGGTTTGATGGAAGCTCTTTGTGTTTTGGCATTTACCACCAGATGCGCTTCAGGTGATGAACCGAAAATCCTGAAATTTCCAAAATTGAAATAATAAAGATAAGGTGACGGGTTGACAGAGCGCAGGGTTCGATAAAGTAAAAAATCATCGCCTTTATATTGTTGATAAAAACGGCGTGAAAGTACTATCTGAAACACATTTCCTTTGTGGCACTCTTCCTTCCCTCGCTTCACCATTTGACGGAAATCCTCATCTGTCATTTCGCTTTTTTCATCGCCTACCGATTTGAAATAGTATGTAGCGATATTATTATTAAGCAGAATTTTTTCAATTTCTTCAATCGTTGAACTTTCATCTTCCTGCAGGTTTTCCAGAATTGTCAGTTCATTATTAAAGTGATTAATGGCAATGATGTATTTGAAAAGTGCATAATGCAGTCCGGGCATACTTCCCGGTGTGGTCTGCCGGACCGACAGTTTTACATCTTCAAAATACTGTACCGATTCGTAGGATGTGTACCCTAATAATCCATTGATTATCGATTGATTTTGCGGGTCATCGATTTCGAACGATTTCAAAAAAGTATCGAACCGGTCGGCAACAGTCATTTTATCGGTTACCCGGGTTTTGAGATGAGAGCCGTCGGGATATTGTTCTGTAATCAGAAAATTATTGACAGATATACCACCTATTGGCTTAAATCCGATGTATGAGAAGCTGTTTTCACCCCCGTGGTAGTCGGAACTTTCCAATAATACGGAATTTGTGTAAAGATCCCGTATTTTCAGGTATATGCCAACGGGTGTCTGCAGATCGGCAAGCATTTTTTTTGTGATGACTTTAAGTCTAAATGCCCTCTGTCCCCCTAAATGGGACTTATCAATGCGTTGTCCAGAATTTTCTGTATATTCAGAATTGTTCATATTATAATGTTTAATAGATTTAATGCTTTAATTTCTAATTGCCCCACTCTTAAAGTTCCCCCTTTTGGGGGTTAGGGGGCCAGTCTTATTTTGCCGGTTTGTTATAATACTTTATATACGTTTCCATATCTTTATCGCCGCGTCCCGAAACTGTCAGTACAACAATATCGTCTGGTTTAAAGTTTTCTTTTTCCTTTTTCAGTACAGCCAGCGCGTGAGCCGATTCGATGGCCGGAATAATTCCTTCCAGCCTTGTGAGTTCAAAAGCAGCTTCAAGCGCTTCATCATCGTTGATGGCCTGTACTTTTGTACGGTTGGTTTTAGCCAGGAATGCATGCACGGGACCGATACCCGGATAATCCAGACCGGCCGAAATGGAGTAGGGTTCCATAATTTGTCCGTCCTCATCCTGCATAAGCAATGTTTTAGCGCCATGAATAATGCCGGTTGTGCCCAGATGGATGGTTGCCGCGGTTTCGTTCGTATCAATACCTTTTCCGCCTGCCTCAGCCGAAATGATTCTCACCCGCTCATCGTTCAGATAGTGATAATAAGTTCCCATCGCGTTGCTTCCGCCACCCACGCAGGCAATCAGATAGTCGGGATAATCGCGACCGGTTTGTTCTGACAGCTGATTTTTTATCTCCTCACTGATAACTGACTGGAAGAAGCCTACCATATCGGGGTAGGGGTGAGGGCCTACTGTAGAGCCAATGATATAAAATGAATCGGGATTGGAACACCAGTGCCGGATGGCTTCGTTAGTGGCATCCTTCAAAGTCATGTTACCGCTGGTAACCGGTTCTACTGTGGCACCCAGCATCCTCATTTTCTGAACGTTGAGATACTGGCGTTCCACATCAGTTTTACCCATAAACACGATACACTCCATACCCATCAGCGCGCAGGCTGTTGCTGTTGCCACTCCATGCTGCCCTGCACCTGTTTCAGCAAGTATTTTTGTTTTCCCCATGCGTTTGGCAAGCAGGATCTGACCCATCGCGTTGTTGATTTTATGAGCGCCGGTGTGATTTAGATCTTCCCGTTTCAGATAGATGTTTGTACTATACGCTTCCGAAAGTCTTTTTGCGTGATACAGGGGTGATGGACGTCCCACGTAGTGTTTGAGCAGGTAATGATATTCATTCAGGAAACTTTCGTCGGTTTTTGCTTCGAAATATGCCTTTTTCAGCTTTTCGATGGTTCCGTGGAGTATTTCAGGAATATATGCGCCTCCAAATTCTCCGTAATAGCCGTTGTTGTCGATTGTATAGTTCATTGTTGTAATAATTGTTTAGCGTCGATTAAATGAAAAAAGGCTTATCGTGAGTACGATAAGCCTTTGAAATTTTTTCAGAAAATATTTTTTATCTGACAACTTACAACAGGGATAGCTCCTCACGAATTGAATTCCGTAAGTGCCACCACCATAGTTTAGCTGTCAAATTAGTTGTCATGTTATGTTTTGTCAGTTATTTCGGTGCAAAGGTTGCATTTTATTTTTTATTGTGCAATAAAAAAGTAAATATTTTTCTGAAAAATTTCACGAAAGGAGCAAAGAAGACAAAAACACATAGTATGTTTTAATCCGACAGTTGGGAATGTTGCATTTATAGCAGATTTTTCTTTGTGTAATTGTAGTAAAAACAAAAGAGAATCAAAAATCACGTAATGGTAATGAACAGATAGAATTTATTTTTAACAGATTACGGAAATTCCTGTTATCTTTGTGTCGTAATTACAAATTCAGTCTTATGCAAGATACAACTTACGATGTCACTTTTTCTCCCTTCCGGTCGTTTACGCGTGACGAATGGAGCAAACTGGAAGAGCATCCCATGTTTCCGGTTTCGGATATCGATTTATCCAAATTGCAAGCCCTGAATGAGCCCCTGACCATGGATGAAATAGAAAAAATTTATATTCCAATGGTTCGTTTGCTCCAGATACATCTTACGCACTATCGAAATCTGCACAATGAACGCGATGAGTTCTTTAAAAATTTAAGTCACAGGGTTCCGTATATCATTGGCATTGCCGGAAGTGTGGCTGTAGGCAAAAGTACAACAGCCCGTGTATTGCAGAAACTTCTTTCGATGACTCCCGAGCAACCCCGGGTGGCTTTGCTTACCACCGACGGTTTTCTCTATTCCAATGCCGAACTCGAAAAACGCGGAATAGCCAACCGGAAAGGTTTTCCCGAAAGTTACGATGCAAAAAGTTTGATGGCATTCCTGGCAGCTGCAAAATCGGGTAAGGAGATACTCGAAGCGCCTGTATATTCACATCTTTACTATGACATTATGCCGGGTGAAGTACAGGTTTTCGAACAGCCGGATATCATCATCGTGGAGGGAATTAATGTTTTGCAGGTTTCTTTGAGCCGTAAACCGCAAAAACGACGTGTCTTTGTGTCTGACTTCTTCGATTTCTC
>JAFNAU010000153.1 GCA_017860335.1 Bacteroidota bacterium | reverse complement strand
GAAGAGACCTTTCAGTTCGTCGGAACAGCAGTCGGAAGCGATGGCGTCGTTCATGATACGTACCATGCGTGCCTGCATTGTTTCTTCAGCCATTACCATACCCAAACCAAATTCGGCATTGTCTTCGAAGAGGGAGTTGGCCCATGCGGGTCCGCGTCCGTTTTCGGAAGTGGTATATGGAGTTGAAGGTGCAGAAGCAGAATAGATAGATGAACATCCGGTAGCATTTGATACCATTTGACGTTCGCCGTAGAGCTGAGTTACAAGTTTCACGTATGGAGTTTCACCACAACCGGAACAAGCTCCTGAGAATTCGAACAGCGGTTTGGCAAGCTGTGTATTCTTCACATTGGCTTTTACATCCACAAGGTGACTTTTCATGGTAACCTTTTCGGCGCAATAGTCCCAGCCTTCCTGATTCGGATATTGTGATTCGATGGTGGACATTTTCAGCGCTTTGTTGCCACGGTTACCCGGACAAACATCCACACAGTTGCCACAATCCATACAGTCGAGTACATCCACCTGGATACGGAATTTCATTCCTTCAAAACCTTTACCGTTGGCTTTGAGCATATCGGTAAACGGCGCGTTAGCCTGTTCGGTTTCATCCAGAATAAACGGACGGATGGCAGCGTGAGGACAAACATAAGCGCACTGATTACACTGGATACAGTTTTCGGAATTCCATTCGGGAACGAATGCGGCTACACCGCGTTTTTCGTATTTGGCGGTTCCCTGATCCCAGGTTCCGTCTTCACGACCCTTGAATGCCGATACAGGAAGGTTATCACCGGCTTGAGCATTGATAGGACGAACCACATCTTTGATAAATGCCGGAACTACGTCGGTCACCTCCATTTCTTCAGTCAGATTTGCCCATTCGGCAGGAATTTCCACTTTGGTGTATTCACCGCCGCGATCAACAGCTGCATAATTTTTCTTTACAATGTCTTCACCTTTCTTGCCGTACGATTTGTTGATGGCATATTTCATTTTCTCAACAGCCAGTTCGTAAGGGATTACGTTGGTGATTTTGAAGAATGCAGATTGCAGAATGGTGTTGGTGCGGTTACCCAGTCCGATTTCCTGAGCGATATTAGTTGCATTGATGATATACAGGCTGATGTTGTTCTGAGCCAGATATTTCTTTACATTCACCGGCAGGTTTTCCTTCACCTGTTCAGCATCCCAAACGGTATTCAGCAGGAATGTTCCGTTCTTTTTCAATCCCTTGGTAACATCATACAATTTCAGGTATGCCTGTACGTGGCATGCCACAAAGTCGGGAGTGGTTACGAGGTATGTAGAGCGGATAGGAGTGTCGCCGAAACGAAGGTGTGAGCAGGTGAAACCGCCTGATTTTTTTGAATCGTATGCAAAATAAGCCTGTGAGTATTTATTTGAATTGTTGCCGATAATTTTGATGGAGTTCTTGTTTGCTCCGACTGTACCGTCAGCACCCAGTCCGTAGAATTTGGCTTCGTATGTTCCCGCGCCGCCCATCGGAATTTCTTCGCCGAGTGGGAGTGAGGTGAAGGTAACATCGTCCACGATACCAACGGTAAACTGATTCTTCGGAGATGGCAGATTGAGGTTGGCATAAACGGCAAGTACCTGAGCCGGTGTAAAGTCTTTGGAAGACAAACCATAACGGCCACCTACAACCAGCGGTTGATTTTCGCTGCCATACAACACATCCTTCACATCCAGATACAGCGGTTCGCCGCCTGCACCCGGTTCTTTGGTACGGTCGAGCACACAGATTCGTTTTGCCGATTTAGGCAGAACAGAAAGGAAATGTTTAGCGGAGAACGGACGATAAAGGTGAACGGTAATCAATCCCACTTTTTCACCTTTTTCGGTCAGGTAGTCAATACCTTCGCGGATAGCTTCGGTAGCTGACCCCATGGCAATAACCACGCGGTCGGCATCGGGAGCTCCGTAATAATCAAACAATCCGTATTTGCGTCCGGTAATTTCAGTCAGCTTGTTCAGGTAATCTTCCACAACACCGGGGATGGCGTCGTAGAAAGGATTGGATGCTTCGCGTGACTGGAAATATATATCGGGATTTTGAGCTGTACCTCTTACAACGGGGTGTTCGGGGTTAAGCGCGCGATCGCGGAAAGCCTGCAGGGCATCTTTATCAACCAGCGACTGTACAGCTTCAGCATCAATTTCCTCAATTTTCTGAATTTCGTGTGAAGTACGGAAACCATCGAAGAAATGAACAAACGGAACGCGTGTTTTAATTGCTGCAAGATGAGCAACAGCAGCCATATCCATTACTTCCTGAACAGAACTGGTAGCAAACAGCGCACATCCGGTCTGGCGAACTGCCATAACGTCCTGATGGTCGCCAAAAATGGAGAGAGCCTGAGCTGCAATAGCTCTTGCAGATACATGATAAACACCGGGGAGTAATTCACCGGCCACTTTATACATATTAGGAATCATCAGCAGCAAACCCTGAGAAGCGGTAAATGTTGTAGCCAGCGCTCCGGCCTGTAAAGATCCGTGCATCGCGGCAGCAGCACCGCCTTCGGACTGCATTTCCTGAACGAGAACAGTATCGCCGAACATATTTTTGCGTCCGGAAGCTGACCATTCGTCAACATATTCTGCCATCGTCGACGATGGGGTGATGGGGTAAATAGCAGCCACTTCGCTGAACATATAAGCGATATGAGCAGCGGCCTGATTACCATCACACGTTAAAAATTTTTTTTCTTTTGCCATCTTATAATTTATTAATGTATATATATAATTGCTTTTTGTCTCACTTCTTTGTCAGTAGAGAAAACCGAAGAGCCACACGGGGATGTTGTTTTTACTTCCCGATTTGATATTGTCGACTCCATATATAACATTGGGAATCGGCTTATGGTTTACTTTTTCGTTTTTTATATATTTTATACTCCGAGTTTCATCAATCAGAAAATCGGTGTGATTTTTCCCCATATTTATCTTGTGGCGCGCGTGAAGCGAATTGTACAGGAATGTTTTTCGTTCGCATTCCTGACTAATCTCACCGGGAGTTACAACATGCATCAGGTTGGTATTCTGCATAAATGCTGCCAGGGGTTTCTTCGGATATTTGTCGCCTGCATGGTACAACAGATTGAGCAAGCGGGCATCCTGCAAATACTTGATGTAGTTCATTACCGTTGAACGTGAAGTTTCGATATCGGTGCTCAACTGGCTCACATTCAGTGTGCATGGCGCGCACTGCATGATCAGGTAAAGTAGCTTTCTGATTTTGGACAGATACTTCAGATCTATCTGTTTGATGATTAAAATATCCACCTCCAAAATCATGTTTATTGTTTTCAGCAGGTTTTCGGAGTAGTTGCTTGTTTCCAGAAAGAACGGATAGAATCCGTGATGCAGATAATCCGAAAAGTAATCGAGAGGATTAATGTTCTTACAGATATTAACCGCTATCTGCTGATGATTTTCGATGATTTGCTCTAAGCTGTAAGCCGGAAAACTGTTGTTTGTTTTGAGGTTGAGAAACTCCCGGAATGAAAATCCGCGGAGATTGTGCGATTCTACCACGTCATACAGGTAGGGATTGTCCTCCTTGAGGCGCATGACCGAAGAACCTGTAAACACAATATGCAGTTCGGGAAAATTATCGTAGCAGTAGCGTAATTCTTTCGACCAGTCTTCATATTTGAATATCTGGTCAAGCAGCAGCGTTCTTCCGCCATTTTTGCAGAATTCGCCCGCAAATTCCATCAGCGTATGCGTAGTAAAATAGAAATTATTGAAGTTTACATAGAGGCAGCTTCTGTCGGCAGGATCAAAATGATTTTTCGCATACTGCAAGAGGAATGTGGTTTTACCTACACCACGACTGCCCTTGATGCCTATCAACCGTTTTGACCAGTCAATTTCATCCATGAGTAATCTTCTGACAGGTGACTTTACATGCCGTACTAAATATTCATGTGTTCTGTAAAATGCTTCCATTGTAAATTCTTAGTGATGCAAAAATACATAATTATTATTGATTTTGCAAAGTAGAGTTTACAAAAGTGCGATAAATTTACTTTTATTTACAAAAAGAACTCAAAAAAGTATTAAAATACGGTATATTTATTTGGAAATGCAAAAAATATACTGAATCAGAACAGAACTGGTTATTCCAAAAGAATATTATCTTTGGAAAAAATTATAACGACAACGCTTCAATGAAAAATGCATGCATCATAGTATTATCGGTAATGTTTTTCGGATTATTATCCTACCTGGAGGAGCCTTCTGACAATAACCTGACCATCATTTCAGGTACCCAGTGCGGATGGTGTGCAGGTACAGCTTCGCTGATCATTACCAAAACTACGACTATTTACTCAAGGAATTTTCCATGCAGCGATGATGATTACACCATTACTCAACCAACAAAGAGCAGCGTGTGGAACGAGTTAAAGGATAAACTGGATCTTAAAAAATTCAGTAAGATTAATCTGAATTCGTGTAATTATTGTGCTGACGGATGTGATACCCATATCAGGGTGGTTACAAGAGGTTATAATCATCAGATCAGATACGGATATTCCGATTCTAATGCTATCAACCCAATTCGCCCGCTGACAGAGATGCTGGATTCAATCCGTAAATCGTACAGGATAGAATCGTCTCAGCCCGGTTTCTGAGAAAAAACGGTCCATAAAAAACCTCACCATAAGCCTGAACTCAATCTTTTTTTAAGTTCCAAAGAATCCTGCCTTATTTTTGCTTAACAGACGATAAAATTGTTTGTTGTCATCTTTCACAGTCATCTTTCTCCGTGCAAATTTTGTTTTATTAAAAAGAAATGATTACTTTTTTTTTAATTCTTTACGTTGACTGCAAACATTAAAAAGTCATATAATTTAAGATGTAATCTCAATATATATATCAAAATAACCTTAAAACTATTAAAATGTCAATCAAAATTAATCAAAATGTAAGTTGTATCCCGAATTTTTCACTTAAAAAATTGTTTACATAAAAAATAAATTTATATATTTGTTGCAACATTATGCAAAAAAAATAATTAAATCCATCTGCAATGAAAAAATATATTTCGCCTTCCGATGCTGCTTCATTTGTAAAAGATGGCATGACTTTAATGATTGGAGGATTTCTGGGACATGGTACGCCCGAAAGAATCATCGACGAAATAGTTGCAAGCGGAGTAAAGTCATTAACATTAATAGTCAATGATACAGCATTTCCCGATAAAGGATGCGGTAAACTGGTTACAAATAATCAGGTTAAAAAACTGATTGTATCTCACATCGGCACCAATCCTAACTCGGGGCAGAAAATGAACAACGGTGAACTTGAAATCGAATTTTCGCCTCAGGGTACTCTTGCTGAGCGGATAAGGAGCGGAGGAGCCGGACTGGGAGGAATTTTAACCCCGGTGGGTATAGGAACGATCATCGAAGAAGGCAAACAAATGATACAGGTGGATGGTAACGACTTCCTCCTTGAAAAACCTCTGCGGGCCGATATTGCGCTGATTTACGCCACCACA
>JAFNAU010000294.1 GCA_017860335.1 Bacteroidota bacterium | reverse complement strand
TGGAGATCATTCTACAAAATGAGAATTCCTCTGAAAAAATAAGCATAAAAAAATCTTGAAAGGCGCAGGGTTAGTTCCCCTGCGTTTTTCTTTTTAAATAATTCTAAAAAAGAATGTATAAAAAATTGAATTTAACAATAAAACTATACTTTTGATTAATAAAAAAATAATCAATCACATTTTTCAAATATATTTATTCTTTATAATGAATTTACGTTCGATAAAATTTAATCCGGCTGAGAAACTAACCCTGTATTATATCCTGATTTCGACCTTTGTTGCATTTTACATCAATTTAAAGTTTGGTACCGGTGTATCTCTTATCGGTATCAGGCTGTTAATAAGTGCCGTTATACTATTTCTGGCTTATCAGGGAAGCTCCCGCGAAAAATCATCAATAAATTTTATCCGGTACCTTTTTATTGGTTCCCTGTTTGTTTACTGGTATTCCGAAACATTTTACTTCAACCGATATTTTGAAAATTTTGATCACCTGCTGGCACGTGCTGACTTCCAAATGTTTGGTTTTCAGCCTTCTATAATATTCGCACAGGTTTTTCCACAGCATTGGTTTTCCGAACTGATGAATTTGGGATATATTTCTTTTTTCCCGATGCTGGCTTTCACTTGCCTTTACTTTTATGTCACCAACAGAAAGTATGCTGAGTTTTTCTTTTTTACCACTGTTCTGGCTTTCTTTTTATTTTACCTGCTTTTTTTCCTCATTCCGGCATCCGGCCCGCAATATTATTTCCAGTTAATTGATAATAAGCAGATTTCCGCCGGGATATATCCTTCGCTTGGAGATTATTTCAGCAACAACTATATCAGTCTGCGACACACACCTCCAAACGGTTTTTTTAGTTTTTGTCTTGATTTCATCAGAGGTGATGCAGAACGACCAACCGGCGCTTTTCCAAGTTCTCATATCGGAAATTCAACACTTGTAATAATCCTGGTACTAGCAATAAGAGAATATAAATTAGCACTTCTATTGTCGCCTTTATATGTTCTGCTGGTTCTTTCCACGGTATATCTCGGAGCTCATTATGTCACAGATGTGATTGCCGGATTTATTTCTGCATTTGTTTTTTACGGTCTCAGTGTTTATCTTTATCCCTTATTTTCAGGCAACAACCACACTGATTACAAAATAGAAAACAAAAAAAACTCAAAATGAAAACATACACACAACAACATTTGATTACCGTATCTGAAACCGCTGCCGCTATGGGCTCCGGAAGCCTCGAAGTTTTTGCAACACCGGCAATGATTGCATTAATGGAAAACACGGCTATTCAGACAATTGATGATCTTGAAACCGGATTTACAACTGTAGGAATTGAAATCAATGTCCAGCATCTGAGAGCATCAAAACCCGGCGAAACGGTTACTTGCACCGCTGAACTTGTAAAGCACGAAGGAAAATTATACGAATTTCAGATTGTTGTTGAAAATACCAAGGGTGATAAAACAGGAACCGCCACCCATAAGCGGGTAGCGGTTCGGATTGAGAAATTTATGAATTCGCTCTGATATTTTATTTTAATTTTTTCAGTCCTTTCATATCTGTTTTTGCAGCTTTCTTCACGCTGATGGCTACTCCCCCTCCCGCGGCAAGTTGCTGTTTCAGCACTGAAGCGCTCTGAACCAATACTTTCCGAATCTCGTAAGCCATCGGATTGTCTTTCCAGTGAGCTGTTGATGCATCACCATAAACGGTTGCCACATACCATGTTTTTGGTTCCAGATAACTGAAATCTATAGTTGCGATGCGGGCATTTTCATTTCAGCTTCCAGATACCTGGTATCATCCCAGTCGACAGCTACATCTTTGATAAACTGAAAAGCATCCATTTTTTTCTCGTAGTTTTCCACCAGATCGGCTGCCATCTGTAACGGACTGTACATGGTGACGTAGAGCGCCAATTGTTTGGCAAGCGTGGTATGTACCTGACACGTATTTCCAGCTTTGTAATAATCCATTTTTATTTCGAAAACTCCGGGTGTGTAATCCATCGGACCTCCCATCAGGCGGGTAAACGGAAGGATGGTTTCATGTTCGGGAGGATTGCCCACGCTCCAGGCGTTGAATTCGTTGCCTCGTGCCGCTTCACAAGCCATTAAATTGGGATAAGTGCGGTGCTGACCAGTCGGGCGAACAGGTTCGTGCTGATCAATCATTATCCGGTTGGCTGCCATTTTTTCTATTACACGCTGATAGTGATTTACCATCCACTGGCCGTCATGTCTTTCTCCGCGTGGAATAATCCAGCCAACATAACCGGTCTTTACGGCATCGTAGCCATTCTCTTTCATAAATTCAATGGCTTTATCAATACGTCTTTCGTAGTTGGTGGCAGACGCGGATGTTTCGTGGTGCATTATCAGCTTCACTCCTTTTGAAGCTGCGTATGCATGAAGTCCCTTCACATCGAAGTCGGGATAAGGAGTAACGAAATCAAAGACTTCTTCCTTCCAGTTTCCAGCCCAGTCTTCCCATCCGATATTCCATCCTTCAACCAATACACCCTGAATACCATTAGCAGCAGCAAAGTCAATGTATCGTTTCACATTTTCTGTGGTAGCTCCATGACGTCCATATGGCTTCAAAGCATTCCAGTCGGCATTTTTTAGCTTTAGATTCGGCGTGTCGGAATAGTTCCAGGACCAGTGGTCAGGAACATGCATGCCCCACCAGATACCAACAAATTTCTGTGGTTTTATAAAATCCGTATTTTCAATTTTGCAGGGTTCATTCAGGTTGAGTATTGTTTTTGAAGATAGAATATCAGCTGCGTTGTCGCTTACAATCACTGTTCTCCAGGGCGAATTGTGAGGTGTTTGCATATATACTTTCGTTCCGTAAGCATCGGGAACCAACGACGAGGTTAACACAAAGTTTTTCTGATCGACCAGCAGGTTCATAGCAGAATAATCAAGCAGTGCCGCTTCAAAAATATTTATATAAAGTCCATCGGATGTCTTCATCATCAACGGCGACTGAACAGCATTCTTTGCAAAATATCCATGGGTACCAATGCCTGATCCATCTACAATGTCCGCATTGATTTCAGAAAGTTTGGTGGTTGTGTAAAAATATTCGTTGGTGTCATAATCGCCTGGTATCCAGAAAGCCTTGTGGTCTCCGGTCAGTGCAAATTCGGTACACTCATCCAGAACCTGAAAATAACTCAGCTCAGGTTGACGATCAAACTCATAACGAAACCCCAGTCCATCATTAAACAGACGAAAACGGATTTTCATAAATCTTTTTTGTATGGTTTGTTCGAGTGTGACAAGCATTTCGTTGTAATGATTGCTGATCTGACTAACTTCTCCCCACACGGGTTTCCAGGTTTCGTTGAATGAACTTAATTTGTTATCCTTTATAGTAAATCCGGAAGTCAACCAGGTTGTATCTTTTAATTTCAGACCCAGTTTTGAGGGCATAATTACATCTTTACCTTTGTAAGATAGCTGGTAAAGTGGTTCTCCGGCTGACGACAACGAGAAACTCATCGTTAAATTTCCGTCGGGAGACGTAAGTATTTGTGCATATCCACTCAGAGTGGCTGCAAATAACGCAAAAATAAAAATCAATTTTTTCATTTTCTATATTTTTAAATTGGTTTTAATCCATTAATTACCTGCTATAAATAAATTTGCAAGAGAACA
>JAFNAU010000152.1 GCA_017860335.1 Bacteroidota bacterium | reverse complement strand
ATAAACCTCCCTCCTTGCCCATTGTTCGCCACGTTTACATCCGGTTATTAAACGTTGTTCGTCCATCCAATTTTTTCCCTGTTTTAATATATGATGATTAATCCCTCCAATACGTTGCAGAGGTTGTTGTAATTTAACGTTTTTTTAGACATTAGACAGTTAGAACCAAGAGCCAAGAACCAGGACAAGCAGACACAAGAACCAGAACTAATAGACACAGGAGCGACTACAAGAGCCAAGTATCAAGACAAATAGATACAAGAGCCAGGATTACAAGAACCAAGACTTTGAGTACCATGAGCCAGGGAGTAAGACATACAGAACCAGGGAATAAAACTTTGAGAACCAAGGAAAATTGTTTTTCTCATAATTTCCATGTCCAGGACTGACCGTTCTTAGTTATCCTGTTTCTATTATTCCTGATTCAGTGATTTTTTAAATTTGAATATCATTTTCTGAATCTCTGTTATTTTATTTTGTTTTTCTATCAAAGTATCTGTACTTATATACTCTAAATTTCGGGCAATTATTAATGCTGTTTCAACTTCATGTGAAGAGCCAAAGGCAATTTCCAAAAATCTGATAAAATCTTTTGTACTTGATTTTGCAGATCCTTCCGCGATATTAAGCGGTATTGAACAAGCTGCTCTTTGAGTTTGCGAACACAATCCGAAAACTTCATGTTTTGGATAGGTTTGAGTTAGCTTATAAATTTCGGTTACAAAATCCATCGATTTATTCCAGATTTCCAGTTTCTTGAAATTATGCATTGGTAATGGTATTAAAAGTTTATTAGCTCTGATGCTATTTGTCTTGGTTCTATTTGCCTTAGTACTATTAGTCTTGAATATTTGTTTTTGTAATTCTGGTTCTAAAAATCATTTCAGCCACTTATCCAGCCAGCTGAAGTATGTACGTTGCCAGAGGATACCGTTTTGTGGTTTCAGCACCCAGTGGTTTTCATCGGGATAAATCAGCATTTCGGCAGGTACACCACGCAACACGGCGGCATCGAAAGCAGCCATTCCCTGTGAAGCCAGAATGCGGTAATCTTTTTCACCGTGAATAATCAAAATCGGGGTATCCCATTTATCTACAAAAAGATGCGGTGAATTGGCATACGATCGTTGAGCTACGTCATTGTTTTTATCCCAGTATGCACCTCCGAGATCCCAGTTTACAAACCATTTCTCTTCCGTTTCCAGATATTGTTGCGGCAGGTTGAACATGCCGTCGTGAGCAATGAATGCTTTGAAGCGTTTGTTGTGATGACCAGCCAGCCAGTACACCGAAAAACCTCCATAACTTGCGCCCACACAACCAAGTTTATCTTTGTCCACGAAAGATTCCTTTGCTACTGCATCAATAGCCGAGAGATAATCATTCATATTCTGTCCGCCGTAGTCACCGCTGATTTGTTTGAGCCATTCGTAACCAAATCCGGGCAAACCGCGGCGATTAGGAGCCACAATAATATATCCGTTGGCAGCCATAATCTGGAAATTCCAGCGATATGACCAGAACTGACTTATAGTACTTTGCGGACCACCTTCGCAGAAAAGCAGGGTCGGATATTTCTTTGCCGGGTCGAAATGAGGCGGATAAATCACCCAGGTGTGCATCTGCTTGTTGTCAGTAGTTGCAATCCATCGTTCCTCCACTTTACCCATTTCCAGTTTGTCGAGTATATCCTTATTTTCAAAAGAGAGTTCTTTTTCTTCACCGGTAGCCGCGTTGATGGCATATATCTCGTCGGGTTTACTCATCGACTGTTTAACCCCGATCAGCTGATTTTTCAGCGGAATTACAGACAGGTAATCGTGTACTCCTTTTGTAACCGGCATTATTTTACCATCATTCAGGTTCGCTTTGTATATCTGAGTTAAAGCGTGATAGCAGCTGACGAAATAGATGGATTGTCCGTCGGCTGACCATTTCAGTCCGTTGCTGTTCTGATCAAAGGCAGCGCTGAGGTCTTTCTTCTCACCGGTTTTTACATTCATAACGAAAAGCCGGCTTTTATCAGATTCGTATCCGTCGTGTTCCATGCTCTCCCAAGCAAGCCATTCGCCATCGGGAGAGAAAACCGGGTTCTGATCATATCCCATCATGCCTTCGGTTTTGTTGACCGATTTTCCGGTTTCCAGATCATAGAAATAAATGTCCGAATTTGTTGAAAGCGCGTATTCCTTACCTGTTTTCTTCCTGCAGGTATAAGCAATTGTTTTTCCATCGGGGCTCCATGCAAGCTGTTCGATACCTCCGAACGGTTTCATCGGGCTTTCATAAGGTTCATTTTTCAGAATGTCCGTTTCATTCGTTAGTTTTCCACCTTCCACACCGGCAACAAACGGATGAGGTACTGTCTGCACCCATTCATCCCAATGTTTGTACATCAGGTCATTGACAATGACTCCGCTAGCCTGTGGCAGGTCCGGATGGATATCCACCGTTCGTTTTCCATACTTCACATCGGCAACCAGGAGAACCTTGCTTTCATCGGGCGAAAAGATGAAATCACTGATATCCCCTTCGCGTTCTGAGAGTTGCTCGCGTCCGGTTCCATCGTCATTCATAGTCCATAGCTGCATGCTGCCGCTTTCGTTCGACAGGAAAGCAATGCGTTTGCTGTCATTCATCCATTTGGCAGCGATCTCCTTGTTGGCGGTTTTGGTAATCTGTTTCTTGCCGGATCCATCCACATTCATCACGAAAAGTTCAGAATTGCTTTTATTCTGCTCGACACTGTAATAAGATACACTGTAAAGGATTTTTGTTTCGTCGGGCGAAACCTCCATATTTCCTACCCGTCCGAATGCCCAGAGCACTTCAGGTGTCATCAGACCGTTTTCAATAACCGGAACCTTTTTTTCGATGATCGAACCTTCATCTTTCTTGGTGTCACATGCCGATACTACGGCTGAAAGGACAATAGCCATAAGAATTGTTTTTAAATTTAATTTCATTGTTTTATGAGTTTGTAAAGTTTATCAAGTTAGAAAGTTTGTAAAGTTTGTAAAGTTAAAAAGTTCATCAAGTTCATCAAGTTTATCAAGTTTATCAAGCGTGGTGTGTTTCACGTGTAATTGTAGTGTGTTATGTGTTATGTGTAATCGTTGAATTGTTTAACTGTTTAACTGTTGAAGTGTAGGTTGCAAAGCATATTCAAACTCATCTCTCATCACTCATCACTGATCACTTATTACCAATCTTCAAATCATCACATCATCACATTAGCTAATCACAGTCTTTCCTGGTTCCTGGTTCTAAAAGTCTTTGTTCTTTGCTCTTTGTTCTCATCACTGATTACCAATCACCAATCTTCAAATCTTCAAATCTTCACATCAGCACATCGGCATATCTCTCGCTTTGCAAATATACAATTTTTATTCTTTTCGGTTTATCATGCGAATAATCACCTTTATTTGAACTTTTTGTTCTCAAAAGAGTTTATTTTTGTAAATTAAAAAACATCGCTTAATCAACAACAAAATATGATTGATCATTTTGCACATAAAGCCAACGATTGGGATCAACCCGAAAAAATCAGGATGTCCGAAAAGTTTGTTGAAGAACTGATGAAACTGGTTGATATTGAACCTCAATGGAAGGCGTTCGAAATAGGTGCCGGAACGGGTTTGGTGGGATTAAAACTGTTGCCGATGCTGAAATCCTGCGTTTTCGAAGATACATCGGAAGCAATGCTGGATGTGTTAAGAACAAAGGTATCAGGACTTTCGAATGTGGAAATCCTTCACGGAGAAGTATCGGAATATACCCGGCCTGATATTGATCTGATAATCTCCAATATGGCGTTTCATCATATCCCCGACATCGCCGCCACCCTGCATCACCTGCATACCATCACTACCTCCGGGGCTGTGGTTGTGGTGAGCGATTTACGTGCAGAGGATGGTTCATTTCATTACTTCGAACCGATACCGCACCGTGGATTTGACACTGAAAATCTTGCCGTCATATTCAGGAAAGCGGGTTTTCTGATTGAAGTGTTGAAAACATACAATATCATTCACAAAAAACAGCCATCCGGTACTATTGGTGATTATGAACAATTTATTCTGAAAGCACACAAACTATAAGTTCTGACCAAGTTAAGGAGAGCATACTACTGTTAGAAAAAATAATTTCATGTCATTTTTTTGCGGTCAGTTTTGTTCATCTCACTCCAAAAATACCGGCAGATGAACTATTCCATAAAAGATGTAAACACATTTTCTGAAACTGACCATAATTGAAGTTTGTATATTTCACTTCTCGAACTAAAAAATGTGAAAAATCAGCTAAAACGGAGAAAACATGCATTTTTTTCAAAAAAATTAACGGGATTTTTGTAAAAAGTGTTGGAATAAAGATAAAAGATTGTATTTTTGTGATAGATTTATTTTAATAAACTTAAATAAAAAGCCTTATGAAAGAATTGGTAGCTAAAATTCAAGAACAAATTAACGCTTTCTCTGAAAATGCAGGTATGCAAGTAGAAAAAAACAACAAAGCTGCTGGTGCACGTGCACGCAAAGCTTCTTTGGAATTGGAAAAATTGCTGAAAGAATTCCGCAAAGTTTCTATCACTGCTTCAAAATAAGTTTTTGAAGAGAGTTTTCCCGAATACCGGAAGATAAATTTCCGTATTCTGAAAAAAATAACGGCTAAAAATCTGCAATCAGATTTCCAGCCGTTTTTTTTGTTTTAGTATGCAGGGGTAGTTTATAGTAAAAAGTTTGTCAAGTTTGTCAAGTTTGTCAAGTAGAATGCAGTTTTATAGTCAATAGTTTATAGTAAAAAGTTCGTCAATCGTGGAATGTTTAATGTGTAGTGTGTAACCGTTGAAGCGTTGAATTGTTGAAGCGTTGAAACATCATATGTAAAATTTTCAAATCAACTCATCACTAGTCACTGATTACCAATCACCACATCTTCAAATTTACAAATTGGCACATTGGCATATTGACATATTAGCAAATTGGCACATTTTCAAATCTCCCAGTCTCAAAGTCCTGGTTCCTGGCTCTATAAGTCCTGGCTCGGTTCACTCTCCCCAAACAACCCGCTTAATATAATCGGTATAGGAAATGATTATCCGCACCACTTTATCGCTTACATTGGGCATGCTGTAGTCAGCTACGGGACGGAAACTGGTAATTGGTGATTGGTGATTAGTGATTAGTGACTGGTGTCCGGTGATTGGTGATTGGGAAGAACGCGGACCTGTTGCCTGATACTGCAACTGAACCAGTCCCTGCATTACCCGTTCGGGATTGAGACCCACCATCATTACCGAGGCTTCTTCCATAGCTTCGGGACGCTCGTGGGCTTCCCGGATATTCAGCGCGCGGAAATTCAGGATAGAACTTTCTTCGGAAATGGTTCCGCTGTCCGACAGCACGGCAAAAGCATTCATCTGTAGCTTGTTGTAGTCGCTTAGTCCCATCGGTTTCATCAACTGTATTTTCGGGTGGAATTCAATTTCCTTCTGCTCCACCATTTTGCGCGTACGCGGATGTGTCGAAACAATCACAGGGAAACCGTATTTTTCAGCTACCCCGTTGAGTATGTTTACCAGGTTACTGAAATTCTTTTCGGAATTGATATTTTCCTCACGGTGAGCCGAAACGACAAAGTATTTTCCCTGTTTCAGTTTCAACTGTTCGAGAATAGTTGATTTTTCGATCTTCGGAAGATATTGCATCAGTACTTCAAGCATCGGACTGCCTGTCTTGATGACACGGTCGGGACGAAGTCCTTCTGCCAGCAAATATTCGCGGGCAATATCGCTGTAAGTAAGGTTTATGTCCGCGGTATGGTCTACGATTTTGCGGTTACTTTCTTCAGGTACCCGCTGGTCGAAGCAACGGTTACCTGCTTCCATGTGAAAGATGGGAATATGCCGTTTCTTGGCTGCGATGGCACACAGACAGGAGTTGGTATCTCCCAATACGAGAAAGGCATCCGGTTTCACCTGTTCAAGTACAGGATCGATATTGATGAGTATCTGACCGGCTGTTTCGGTGGCATTTTTCCCCGCGGCATTCAGGAAATAATCCGGCTTACGCAATCCCAAGTCTTCGAAGAAAACCTCATTCAGTTCATAATCATAATTCTGTCCGGTATGTACCAGTATATGTTCGATAGCTTCCGAAGTATCGAGTTTCTGCAATACGCAGGCAAGCCTGATAATCTCGGGGCGTGTGCCCACAACGGTAAGGACTTTAAGTCGGGTAACTGGTGACTGGTGACTGGTGACTGGTGATTGGTGACTGGTGACTGGATTTGAATATTTTGTCATAATATTAATTTTTATTTATTTATAGATTTGATGAGACCCTGAAGCATTTTTGAGATTGAGTTCAATTCATTCATTAATTCCTGCGATTTTTCATCACTCAAAAAACCAAGCTCTTTTGATATTG
>JAFNAU010000151.1 GCA_017860335.1 Bacteroidota bacterium | reverse complement strand
GGTGCTTACAATGGATATGGATTTGCCATTCCATCCAGCATAGTGAGCAAAGTAGTAACCGATTTACGCCAGCATGGAGCCGTACAGCGCGCATTGCTCGGAGTAAAAATCCAGGATCTGAGCACAGAAGTCGCCAAAGAAAAAGACATCAAAACACTTGAAGGAGCATTGGTAGCTGACGTAGTATCTGACGGTGCAGCAGACAAAGCCGGAATTAAAACGAACGACGTTATCAACGAGATCAATGGTGTAAAAGTAAAATCTGTTGCCGAACTGCAGGAACAAGTCGGTCGTTACCGTCCCGGCGATAAAGTCACTGTAGGTTTGATGCGCGAAAACAAACCAATGAAACTGACGGCACAGCTTATCAATGCCGACGGCAACACCGATATGGTAAGTTCCTCAACAACAGACACCGATCTCGGCGCCACACTCAAACCGGTTGACAACAAGATTAAAAAAGCGCTGGGTATTGATTATGGCTTAACAGTGGAATCCGTCACGAAAGGTGCACTCTATAATCAGGGTATCCGTCAGGGTTATATTATCTTGAAAATCAACAACCAGCCTATGGAGACGATGAAAAATTTCAAGGAAGTTTACAACGAGGCACTCAAAAAGGATAAAAAACTGTACATTGCCGGAGTGTATCCTACCACCGGGAAAGTGGCATACTACGAAATAAAACTAGAAAAATAAGTTGCGGATAAATTATCGGTAAAAAGACTGACTTTCACACGAAATGTCAGTCTTTTTACATATTTTTGTTACCTTTGAAAAAAAATAAAATCCCATGAAATCTATCCTGAAACTTTTTATTCTGATAATCTGTCTGAACGTAAGCAGTTTATATGCCTCTAAAGTTGACACAGTCCTCACATACAGCCCTTCGATGAAGAAAAGCATCAAGGCGGTTGTAATCACTCCCGACACTTATACAAAGACCGAAAAAATGCCGGTACTTTATCTACTGCACGGATATAGCGGCAAGTATGACAACTGGACTCTGCACATGCCAAATATCAATTATCTGGCCGATCAGTATCAGTTTATCGTTGTCTGTCCCGATGGTAATTACGGCAGCTGGTATTTCGATAGTCCTATCGATAGCACATTCCGCTACGAAACCTACGTAGCCGGCGAACTGATACAATGGGTGGATAAAAATTACAAAACGATCAAAAACCGAAGCGGAAGAGCTATTTCCGGTCTGAGCATGGGTGGTCATGGCGCTCTTTATCTGGCTTTTCGCCATCAGGATGTGTTCGGAGCCTGTGGCAGCATGAGCGGGGGTGTCGACATACGCCCGTTCCCAAACAACTGGGATCTGTCCAAACGGCTCGGCGAACAGCTCAGTTATCCCCAAAACTGGGAAAACAATACGGTAATTAATCAGCTTCACCTGCTGACACCTAAAAGTCTAAATATCATTTTCGATTGCGGTACCGAAGATTTCTTTTACCCGGTGAATGTCCGTCTGCACGAAGAACTTACATATCTCAACATTCCTCACGATTTTATATCACGACCGGGACAGCACAACAGAGAATACTGGAACAATGCCATAAAATATCAGGCTCAATTCTTTTCTGATTACTTCAAATCTTCTGTGAAATAATAATTGCATTACCATTTCAAAAATTTGAAAACAAATACCTCTGTATTTTGTTTTAATCTCGTAATAGTAGCAATAAGTATTTTCAAGCAAAACTGAAAGTTTCTACAACAAAAAGGATAATATTGAGTTTAATTAATTTTAAAATAAAAAATATTTGGCTGTAGCTGAAGCTTATTTACATTATTAATTTTCAAATAATTAAAAATTTCATTACCTTTGCAGGCTAAATTTTTTCTTCCCCTATGAGACAATTAAAAATTACTAAATCAATCACAAACCGCGAGAGCGCATCACTTGACAAGTATCTGCAAGAGATCGGACGCGAAGACCTTATTACTGTTGAAGAAGAAGTAGAACTTGCTCAGCGTATTAAGAACGGAGATCGTCTGGCGTTGGAGAAACTCACGCGAGCAAATCTGCGTTTCGTCGTTTCGGTGGCAAAACAGTATCAAAATCAGGGATTAAGCCTTCCCGACCTTATCAACGAAGGTAACCTGGGACTGATAAAAGCTGCTGAAAAATTTGACGAAACACGTGGGTTCAAGTTTATCTCCTATGCTGTATGGTGGATTCGTCAATCCATCCTACAGGCTTTGGCTGAGCAGTCACGTATTGTTCGTTTACCTTTAAATCAGGTAGGCTCACTGAACAAAATCAACAAAGCATTTTCAAAATTTGAGCAGGAAAATGAACGCAAACCTTCAGCCGAGGAACTCGCTGACGAGCTTGACATTCCTGTTGATAAAATTGCAGATACAATGAAAGTCTCCGGACGTCATGTGTCCGTTGATGCTCCGTTTGTTGAAGGTGAAGACAATAGCCTGCTTGACGTGATGATTAACGACGATTCGCCCAATGCCGACCGTGTGCTGATTAACGAATCCCTGTCAAAAGAAATAGAACGTGCATTATCAACGCTGAGTGAGCGTGAACACGAAATTGTAAAAAAATTCTTTGGCATCGGTATTCCGGAAATGACACTCGAAGAAATCGGTGATGAATTTGGTCTGACACGTGAACGTGTTCGTCAAATCAAAGAAAAAGCCATCAGAAGATTAAGACAAAGCTCAAAAAGCAAACTTCTGAAGACATATCTGGGCTAGAAAATTACATTGTGGTAAAAAACAAATACTAAGCAACACTTTCGGGGTGTTGCTTTTTTATTTTTCCACTTCATATTATTTGCTTTCATACTGATTAGCAGTTACTCAGGAATATTATTTCTGAGTTTTTCTCTAAATCACCAATAATTATGAAAAAAAATAATTTAATTTTTATAATTTTGCACTTGTTTATTTGTAATTAATCCGGTAAGGATTAAAAATTGTTTTTCTCTGTTTTTTAACAAAGCCCTTCATTTTTTATCTGTTTTTCCAAACGTAACTATTTCAGTATATTTTAGAGTTTTTTTCACCTTTACTGCTTAATTCTGAGATTTTTTATTATTGTTGTCCGACAAAAAACACAAAAAGCACTTCTAATTTACTGTAATCGAAACAAATAAGGATATTAAGCCCCGCAGGGGCTTGCTTTCCTCTCGTTACCAAATTGCTACAAATATTTTGCAACGCTGTTGCAAGAACAACCACAGAGTAGCTAAATCTTTGTAGTAAGATGTGAAAAATAAGATTTCTTGCCACAGAGTGGCAACATATTAAACTTTATCGGACAATAGTGATTTTTTATCAAATGATGCATAGCACAGATATTTTCTTTTAAAAATTTCCGGATATTCATTAAAACAGGAATTTCATTTATCACTAAATAAATATTAATTAATTCTTAAAAAACATCAGGTTATGAGAAAAGTACTATTCGCACTGTTATTATTAGGTACTGTATCAGTTGCTCAGGCACAGAATCTTCAAATTCATTACGATTTTGGAGAAAACAGAAAGCATGTAACAACAACTTTTGAAATGTTTAAACCCGATAAATGGGGTAATACATTTGCATTTATCGATTATGATTTTAACTATGGCAGCAAGAATTCCCCATCAGGAAGCTACATGGAAATTGCCCGTTGCCTTAACTTCTGGGGAGGCCCGCTGAGCGCGCAGATAGAGTATAACGGCGGTCTTGGTGGATATGCCACCACTTCGGACTATACCGGCGGTTCGTATGCAATCAACAACGCCTGGCTGCTTGGTGTTGATTATTTCATGCACAGCAAAGATTTCTCGAGAACACTGAATCTCAAAGCATTAGCCAAAAACATCGTAGGGAAAAACTACACCCCGCAATTCACCGGTGTTTGGACGATTCAAATGCTCAGTAAAAAATTAACTTTCACAGGTTTTGCTGATTTATGGTGGGAAAAAGGAACTTATGCCAACGCAGGCGCTGATGCCAATCCGGTATTCATCACCGAACCTCAGCTTTGGTATAATTTCACACCGAATATCTCTGCTGGTAGTGAAGTTGAAGTCTCCACCAATTTTGGTGGTAATGAAGGATTTATGGTTAATCCCACGCTGGCTGTAAAATGGAATTTCTAAATTCAGTGAAACTTAAAATTTACCATTAATATATCAAATTTATGTTTGAAAAATATTTTCAGATAAAGGGAAGTGGCTCGACCATGAGAACGGAAATTCTTGCCGGTATTACCACTTTTTTAACGATGGCCTATATTCTGGCTGTAAATCCTAACATTCTTGCTGCTACAGGAATGGATAAAGGTGCTCTGTTTACGGCAACAGCTGTAGCATCCATTGTTGGGACACTTGCCATGTCTTTACTGGCAAAGTTACCTTTTGCACAAGCTCCAGGTATGGGAATGAATGCTTTCTTTGCATTCACAGTTTGTCTGGGCATGGGCTATTCGTGGCAATTTGCACTTACTGCTATCCTTTGCGAAGGTTTAATTTTTCTTGTACTGAACTTTTTCAATTTGCGCGCAGCTATTGTCGATGCGATACCGGCTACTCTCAAAAACGCAATCAGTGCCGGAATTGGGTTATTTATCGCCTTTGTAGGTTTACAAAGTTCAGGTATCGTTGTTAAAAATGACGCTACTCTTGTAACTATTGGTCAGATTACCTCAGGTACCGCCCTGCTTGCTCTTATCGGCTTAGTTATCACCTCTGTTCTTCTGATTAAGAAAGTGAAAGGCGGCTTGTTGATTGGTATCATAGCCACTGCTATTATCGGTATTCCGATGGGTATCACCAAGTTCACCGGTGTAATGGATGTACCGCCCAGTCCTTCTCCCCTGTTCTTCAAATTTGACTTCTCGCAGATTTTCACCTGGGATATGCTGATCGTGGTATTTACATTCCTTTTTGTCGATGTGTTCGACACGGTAGGTACACTTATCGGCGTTTGTTCCAAGGCTAATATGCTGGATGCAAAAGGTCAGATACCCAATGTAAAGAAAGCTTTTTACTCAGATGCTATCGGAACACTTTCGGGAGCTGTATTCGGCACAAGCGCTGTTACAACTTATGTTGAAAGTGCTTCGGGTGTATCCGAAGGTGGACGTACAGGTATGACTTCGCTGGTTACAGCGGCTTGCTTCGCGTTAGCACTTTTGTTTGCACCTCTGTTTCTCTCCATTCCGGGTGCTGCTACCGCTCCAATTCTTATCCTGGTTGGTCTGATGATGCTTGATCCTATCAAGGATATTGATCTGACCGATTACTCCGAGGCTATTCCCGCGTTTATGTGTATCATTGCCATGCCATTAATGTACAGTATCGCCGAAGGTATTGCTCTGGGACTTCTTGCTTACGTATTTCTGAATGTAATCAGCGGCAAATTCAAAAAGGTATCCATTGCTATGTATATCCTGGCTGTGCTGTTTATTCTGAATTATATTTTTATCCAGTAACACTTCTTTCGATATCGTATTGAAGTCATCTTGACTTTTTGTTTTTAAGAAAAATTCCAGAGGAATTTCATATTTGTAGTAAAAATTTGCCTCTTTTTATTCGACTCCGATAGGAG
>JAFNAU010000150.1 GCA_017860335.1 Bacteroidota bacterium | reverse complement strand
ATTTTTTTTTCGATTATTAAAGAAATATGCTGATAAATATGGTAGAGATTTTCTCTTTTGTTACTTAAACGTAAAAAAGGCCATTCATTAAGCAGAAATCAGATATTGCTATCCTTCATATTGACAATGGTTCTCCCCTTAAGTTGTCCTTTTAGAATTGACTGGATGGCCTCGGTGAGTTGATCGAGATTTATTTCATTGTAAATCTGCATCAGATTTTCCGGTTTCCACTCGGCAGCCAACGTGTTCCAGAGAAATTTTCTTAAATGCATGGGATAGTTTTGTGCCGAAACACCAATCAATGAAATTCCCCTTAAAATAAATGGAAAAACAGTCATATTCAAATCGGTAGAAGCCACACTTCCGCAAGTAGTTACAGCGCCCAACGGAGAAAGCGTTTTCAGAATATTTTCGAGGAAGGAACCACCTACGGTGTCAATACCACCTGCATATTTTGCTGACAATACAGGTTTCTTTTCCATATTCAGAAAGTCATTTCGGGAAATAATTTCATTGGCACCCAGATTCTTCAAATAATCATATTCCGCGAGTTTTCCCGATACAGCTACCGTACTGTAACCCAGTTTTGATAAAATACTAAGAGCAACTGATCCGACACCACCCGTGGCTCCGGTTACTATAATTTTTCCCTGCGAAGGTTTTACAAGCTCCGTAAGTCTGGTTACGGAAATCCCAGCGGTAAATCCTGCTGTACCCATTATCATTGCTTCTTTCAACGTCAGATTTTCGGGCAGCATTACGGCCCATTCAGCCGGAACGCGGATATATTCGCCAAACCCACCAGAGGTGTTCATGCCCAGGTCATAGCCGGTGACAATTACTTTATCACCCGGGTTGAACGCTTTGTTGCTGGATGAAACTACAACGCCGGCAGCATCGATGCCCGGTGTATGAGGATATTTTCTGGTTACACCTTTATTGCCTGACGCTGACAGAGCGTCTTTATAATTCAGCGATGAGTAATGAACCCTGATCAGCAGATCGCCGGCAGGCAGCTGGTCGATGTTCTGGTTTTTTATTGACGAAACATATTTCCCTTCGGTTTCTTCGACTACAAAAGCACGATATGTTATTTGCTCCATATTGTTATCGGGGATTGAATGTGAAAATTTAAACTGAATAAAAAATTCAATTTTAATAATCTGAGAGTTAACTGATTGTGACTGAACTCTGATTTTTTACAAAAAAAGGGAAATTATTTATTCACCTGAGAGGGTGCTTGCTGACTTGCAACTTCGCGCATTGAACACGAACCATTAAAGACAGCATTGGGTTCTACAACCAATGATTTAGTTTTAACATCCCCGCTTATTTCGGCAGTAGCACGAAGCGACAGGGTCTCAGCGATATGGAAATTACCAATCACTTTGCCCAGGATTTCAGCATTTACGCAAGTGATAGATCCTTTCAGGATGCCTCTTTGTCCGATAACGACTTTGCCTTTACATACAATGTCACCTTCGACTTCGCCGTCCAACCGAAAATCAGATTCCGCAGTAATTTTTCCTACTATTTTAGTTCCGAAAGTTAGTACGTTTAGCTGATTTTCATTTACTGTTGCCATATCTCTTGCCATATGTGGTTGATAATTAAATTCTTATGATCTTACAAAAAATCTTTTTATAATGAATTCAAAAATAGATATTAAAGATGAAATTACAAAATTTTTTTATAACTAATTCATTCTGAAGTGCGAACAATATATCAACAAGAACAAATACTGCCATCATTCGAAATTTCTTTGACCTGTAAAATTCATTATTCGACCGAAATCTCATCATAATAGAAATTTATCGACGTAGGCAGGATTGTTTTATTCGGAAAAGCATTAACTTTGCTTCACATACTACGAAGCATGCAAATCAGACTACTTCATCATCACGAAATCAATTACGACCTTTGGGATAAATGTATAAACAACGCCAAGAACAGCCTTGCTTATGCTTCAACCTGGTATCTGGATATGGTTTCGCCCGAATGGGAAGCGTTGGTTGCAGGTGATTATGAATACATTATGCCTTTGCCCGTCAAGAAAAAGTTTGGTATAAAATACATTGTACAACCGATATTGACCCAGCAGTTGGGCGTATTCTCCGAAGAAACGATCGACAGTGAAATTGTCAACAGTTTTATACGTGCGATTCCTTATTTCAGTTATGAACTAAACCTTAATGAAAGAAATTTCACTCCAGAAGCTGCAATAATGCCGAATATAATTGTCGATCTGAATTATCCTTATGAATACTTAAAATCAAATTTTTCAGTTAATACAAAAAGAAATATCGTCAAAGCGGAAAGCAATCAGTTACACATTGACCGGAGTTTAAAACCCGATGAATTTATCAGATTATACCTCGAAACGGACAGAAACTTCAAGATCATTCATGCTGATAAAATAAGGAATTTGATTTGCAAAGGGTCAGAAAACAACTTGATTTCCATCTGTTGTGTCAGAACTCCTGAAAATGAAGTAGTTTCGGCTGTAGGTTTACTAAAATCCGGTAACCGGATTATTTACCTCCTCCCCTTTTCAAGTGTCAAAGGGAAAACTCTGTCGGCAATGTTTTTTTTGATAAATGAACTTATTAAAGAACATGCAGGTACTGAAAAAATACTTGATTTCGAAGGTTCCCGGATTGAAGGTCTCAATCGATTTTACAAAGGATTTGGTGGCGTTGAACGCTCTTACTACCTGATAAAAAAATGCAGACCAAAGTATCGCAAATAACATAGATAATACAATGAGAATACTTTTTATATCACAATGGTATCCTAACAGATATGACACAATGGCAGGCCTTTTTGTTCGAAAGCATGCCGAAGCAGTGTCGTTGTATTGTGATGTACGTGTACTCTATGTTCATGCCGACAAAAAAATCAACAGATTCGAAGTTGAGAAAAGAACCAATAACTCATTAACAGAATACATCCTGTATTATCCGGCTGGTAAAAATTCCATTTTAGGCAAAACAACTACCATTATCAATTATTTCATTGCCTACCATAAGGGATTAAAAATGCTCAATGAGAACAACTGGAAACCCGACATCATTCAGGCGAATATTTTTACACGTACTGCTCTGGTTGCCTGTCTGATGAAACTAAAATATCGGATTCCGTTTGTAGTTATTGAACACTGGACCCGGTATTTCAGGGAGAAAACGTTCAATAATTTTCTTCACAGGCTTATAACCGTTTGGGTTGCCGGGAAAGCAGCTGCAGTGCTGCCGGTAACGAAACACTTACAGGAGTGGATGCAATATCACGGAATAAAGAACAACAACTATCAGATAATCAACAATGTCTGTGAAGATATTTTTTTCAGTAAAGCTACAAAACAAGACAATCAGAAAGTAAGGATACTGAACGTAACCTGCTTTAACGACAACCATAAGAATATCAGCGGGATACTAAGAGTTATCAGCGAGTTGAGTAAGAAAAGACATGATTTTGAACTGATACTTATCGGTGATGGCGATGACCTTGAAAGCATGAAAGCGTATGCCCGGGAATTGAAGATAAAAACCGGTTATATTCAGTTTACAGGTTTGCTCGAAGGTGAAAAACTTGTAGAACAATACCAGCAATGTGATTTTACAGTACTTTTTTCAAATTTCGAAAATATTCCAGTTGTAATTTCCGAAAGTCTTGCCTGCGGAAAACCAGTAATTTCGACAAATGTCGGAGGAATTAATGAGCACATCACACCGGAAAACGGAATACTTATTCCTGCAAAAGATGAGAAAGCGCTTCTTGAATCGATAGACAGGATGATAGATAATTATAAGCAATATGATGCTAAAAAAATCACGGATGAAGCTTATGAAAAGTACAGCTACAATGAAGTTGGAAAGAAATTACTGAATATCTATTTGCAAATAGTCGAATAAAATATTAATGCAGATTATAAATTTCGGTCATCAGTTTAGTAACATAATTTTCCCACGTATAATCTTTTACTTTTTCCCGGGCATTTATACATAACTGCTGATAATCATTTCGTTGAAATAATAGTTCTATAGCTTCTTTCAAACTAAGGACATCAAACTCCTGACAATAAAACCCAAAATTCAATTCCTTTCCGAATTCATTCACGAAGTCGCTGTATGGCGAAACTATTACAGGTGTATAAAAATACATTCCTTCAATAGTTGAAGAATAGCCAGCCCAAACCGGTGTAGTATTTATTATCACCTTAGCATTTATTAGCTCCTCGTAATATCTTTCATTCTCTTGCTTTTTTCCTTTATCGAGATAACCATAACATGTTACACCTTCGGGTAATGCAGGAAAGTATTCTTTTCCTATTCCGATAATTACGAGTTCTAATAATGGATATAAAGGTTTTAATCTACTATAAGAATCAATTAGAAGTTTAGCTCCTTCAAAGTACTTAATTGAACCTATAAAAAGTAATTTATTCGAAATTTGCTTCCTTTCCAGTATCTCATTTTCATTAATTTCTCTATCAAAGAAAACGTTTATCACATTTTTGCCGAGACAAACTATGTTTGATTTATTATATCGAACTCTCATGTCCTCTGCAGCGCTTGAGAATAACGAAACTACCAAATCAGCTCTTTGGATGATTTTTTTTTGTCGTTTAATTGACCATTTTTCAAAAAAATAAGGATTTCTTAGTCGTTTTTCTTTTATCATTGTTTCATAATCCCAATCACTCAGGAGTACATTTGGCTTTGATGAAAAAAGATTATAGAAACTATATGAAACAAAGAGATTTAAATCAGCATCATTATACTTTCTGTTCTGAAACCAAATTCTTATAAATGTTTCAATGTAGCATATTAATGTACGATCGTACCAATAGATTGTATTTCTGAAAAATTTAGAAAGTACCCGAAATACAACATTGTTCCAAAATTTTTGAAAAAAATGATTTGGCTCAATATTTATTCGAGTAACAATGTATCCTTGTTGCTCTAAGGTCATCGTTAATAAATAAGGGATATTCGACCAGGTGTTCAACAATGAAGAATCCCCGGGTACAAATACATTTATCTTTCTTATTTTATCCATTTTCAACTTCCAAAACTGGATTGTTATCTATGTTTTCTAAAAAATATTCTTTCCACATCACTTTCAAACACACTTTTTTCATTCAATATCTTTTGACGATAATCATCGAATGCATTGATATGTTGTTCGTAATTTTCAAGCACGTCTATAATCAAATGTTTGATTGTAGCGAGTTCATTTTTCTCCAGTTTATATACATCCGGTATAGCCACATCTTCAACGTATTTGGCCGAACCTTTTATACCTGTAATCACACAACAATAGTTTATTGCTGCTTCGCGCGGCAATCTGTCCTTGCCGGGGTGATTACCAAAATCGATATACAGTTTTATTTTTTTCGTAAACTCAAAACCTTTTCGCGGATTATACAGGATGAGATTTTCTTTCTTATACAAATCGGATAACGAAATGTTTATAAAATCGGTATCGATATAATCGGAAAGTGGTATTGGATCTTTAATACCGACAGAGAGCAAAAATTGCCTGGCGTATTCTGACTGATAAACATGCAAATGCCTGTTTATCACATTTTTCAATTTGCTGACGGTCATTTCCCCGAATAATGGCTGATGCCTGATGTATCGCCCGTAAACATACCGGAGAGTGGAATAAATTCCGAAAAAATTCAATTGGCTGAACATTCGAGTGTCCAGAAAGAAATTATCAACCGACATCCACCAGAATATAATTTGGATTTTCTTCAGAGATAAGGCAAATAAAAATATGGCTTCGGGACATACCACGACGTTTTTTTCATCATCAACCGGCTCCGAGGCAATATGAACTAAGTATTTTTCAAAACTTACGGGAATTTCTGCAGCCACATATTTTTCATCATCCGCATACACGATGTAAGCATCAAGGCCTTTGTTTATCAAACAATCCACCAGTTGGTGTGCGAGTTCGGTGCCTCCTGTTTCCTTGTTGGCCGGACAAATGACGTAAATTTTACTATCGTTGCTGATTTTAATCATAAAAATTTGCTGAAATTCTTCGCACAGTCAATGGCTCTTTCATATCCATGTAACGATACGTTCCCAGACGCCCAAGGAAAGTTATGTCTTGCAAGCACTGAGCCTCTTTCTGATAAAGTTCCAGTTTAACCAGATCATCACTGAGACGTTTAGGATAATAAGGCATATCGCCTGGCATTGTTTCTTTGCTAAACTCCTTAAAATAAACAGTTTTATTGTGGTTTTCCCACGGGGCAAAGTGCTTATGTTCGTGAATTCGGGTATAAGGAACTTCCCCGTCGGCATAATTTATTACGGCATTGCCCTGAAAATCGCCCTCACAGACATTTTTCTCGAAACTTACAGTTCGATAAGATAACCTTCCATATTTATAAGCGAAAAATTCGTCGATGGGTCCGGTATAAAACACATGACTGTAACCGCTCAAATCCATTTCAGGCGAAAATTTTGCATTTAACTGAACCTTAATATTGGGCCGGTCGAGCATTCTGTTGAAGATTTCCGTATATCCTTCGGCTGGAACGCCCTGATATGGGTCGTCATAGTAGCTGTCATTATAATTGAACCTAACCGGAAGCCGTTTCAGAATGCTTGCAGGCAACATATCGGGTTCACAACCCCATTGTTTTTTCGTATATCCGCAGAAAAATGCTTCGTAAAGTTCACGTCCGATGAATTTCAACGCCTGCTCTTCGAAATTCCGGGGAACTTCAATCGAGCTGTCAGCTATTTGTTCAATAAAAATCCGGGCTTCCTCCGGATTAAGGGATTTACCGAAAAACTGATTGATAGTGTGCAGATTAACCGGCATGGAATAAACTTTTCCTTTGGATACGGTTTTCACCCGGTTTACAAACGGCTTCATGTCGCAAAACCTACAGATGTACTCCCAAACCTCCTTATCGTCGGCATGAAAAATATGTGGGCCATAGCAGTGTATCATCACATCGGTTTCCGTGTCACGTTCGGTGTAGCAATTACCTCCGACATGCGAGCGTTCATCCATCACGATGATTTCGTTATCAGTATCGCGGCTCAGTTGTTCGGCTACAACCGCTCCTGAAAATCCGGCTCCTACAATCAGGTATTTCATTTGTCCTGCGAATTATTCTTGGTGAAGATATTTCTTGCTACGCTAACAGCAAACTTTGGATTAAAATATTTCTTTTCAAAGATAGAAAGATTATTTTTCCTTATCAAATAATACATGTAAACCGTCACAAAGCTTTCGATAATGAGAAAAATGTTTTGTCCATATTCAGATTCAGCATGGTTTGTATGCCGAAAACATTGCTCAGACTAATGATAAACGGTGTAAAAGCCATAATCCTGAAGGATAAAACAGCATCGTGAAATTGATTTCCATAAAACAGGTTTATGATAAGCGGAGCAAAAATAAACAGGACAATTCCGGCAAAAAAAGTCAGATAGCTTATCATGGGTAGTACTTTACGGATAACGTCCAGGCCAGTTTCTCTGTTTTTGGCAAATGAGTTTCCAATAAACGGAAAAATAGCCGACGAAACAGGAATGCTTATTACACTATTTATAACATTCAACAAACTTAAACTCACGGTAAAATATCCCACTTCGGTGGCTGAAACAAATAGTCCCAATACAACAGTATTGGTTGTGGTATATAACGAAATGACAACAGTAGAAATAAAGATAACTCTCTCCTCATAAAGCAGTCGGATAGAACTCTTTATTTTCACCCAATGATAGGTCAGATTGAATTTCCGACAGGCATACAACAACAGAAAAACAGAACCCAACAGCGCGACAGTTACGTTGATAGCAGGCAAAATCACATAATCATTCCGGGACTTTATTAATACGAAAACAAGTATGGTACTTATCAGTCCTTTCAAAAAATTCAGAAAAGCGAAAATAGAGAGATACTGTTTTCCCTGATAAATGTATTGTGGAACTAAAACCACCGAAATAGTTGTCAGAAAGATAATAAAAGTAACGTAAATTGGGATTTCGCGCGATTTTTCTTGTAGCGGTCAGATCAAATCCATACCCGATCAGCAGCGTGAAATAGGCAATAAAAGCAGTGGCATAATTGATAATTCCGTAACTTTCCGGTCCGATAATTCTTGAAACATAAGGAACTGTAATCAGTGGAAAGACATAATTCACTAATTGTACGGTTCCTAATGAGAATATATTTTTTAGAAGTTGTGTCTTTTGCATGGGCAGAAATTAAGCAGACGAATACCTCACAAATCATTTATCGAACGTTTCCAAATACAAAGTTATCATTATTATTCATTTTACCTTTCCTTTTTCAGATTATTGATTGTATTTTTATCAGCTTTAATGAATTACATTCTGTCCGGTATCGCGTATGCCATGATCGTTTGTTCGGTAATCAACATAATTATTCTCGGTTATTACTTTCGGAAAGTTATGAAAAATGCCGGACAACAGGGATGAAATATTATATTATGCAAATGCTTAGTTTTCAAATTACTATCTGCTTTTTTATTGATAAAAAAAAGCCAACTTTTATGCAAAGCTGGCCTTTTGATAAAAATTTTTCTGACTAATCTGAAATATAAGGCCAACCTTCGTTGTCCCAGTTTAACTTATAAATCAATAATGTTGGTCTTCCCCGATAAGTCTTTTCATAACCGTGCAATAACATATAATCGGTACCGCCGAACGTATAGACCGAATTATGACCTTTGCCGTAAAACTGTTCATCACTACCGGCAATGAGTGTTCCTCCGCCATGAAGCATCTGTTTACCTTCTTTGTCAATATATGGTCCCGCCAGTTTTTCGGAACGTCCGACACGCACGTTGTAGTTACTCCTCTCGCCCCGGCAGCATAGGTCAAACGAGGCAAAAAGATAGTAATATTTTCCTTTTTTAAATACAAACGGAGCTTCTATGGATGCATCGCCCGGGTCTGTTTCATCGAGCATCGCATCTCTCTGGCGTGAAGCTACGGTGTACCACGCTTCGGGTTTGGCTATGGAAAGCAAATCGTCGGCAAGCTGTACCATTTTCAGACCTCCCCAGAACGAACCAAACATCAGCCAGGGTTTTCCATTTTCGTCGAAAACCAGGTTCGGGTCTATTGCATTCCAGTTATCGCGTCCGGGAACAGATTCTATCACTTTCCCATGATCTATCCATTTATAACGCGGGTCTGATGGATTCAGCGTAACATTGGTTGCCACACCTATACAGGAACGGTTGCTGGCAAATGAAGAAATAGAATAATAGAGGTAATACAGTGCCCATTCGGGTGAAACATCGAAAACGGGTTTCAGAAACTGCCAGTTCTTCAGATCGTTAGATTTCCATGAAGCGATGCCTCTGCCTGTATTGTAAATGTAATATGTACCTTCGGATTCAATGGCTACAGGATCGTGTACGACAATATGCTGGTTTTGCGCCCGGACAAACGCACCCGGAGCAAATAACAAAAAAGCAGTTGCAATTGTGACTCTACAGAAAATATTGATCTTCATCCCGGTATCTATTTGTGGTTTTTTATTCGTAAATTATTTTACTTTCTTTCCCCAGTAGGTCGCGTTCAGATTTTTCTCCGTTCCGGCATATACAAACGTTATGCAACGCGGGGTGGCTTCCTGAGTGCTCCTGACATCGTGCCGTCGGCTTTAAGGGTCAGAGAAGTGGCACTGTTTTGTACACCATAGCTGTATTTCAGGTTGATATGTTCCCATGTACCTGTAAGTGAGTCTTTGGTTATAGTACCGTAATCAGGTACTGCCGCGTACCGTTCGGGTAATGCGATTGGCCACAGGTTGTCAGGTTCGCTTGCAGAAACCATTCGTTGGTATTTTCTTTCTGGAAGACACAGCAGTGTGATATGCCTACCCATCCGTAGCTCAGATTGAATTTATACGGGTGAGTTACGATTGGGTAACAGTCTCCTGCCCCGTTGGTAAAATTGCGTCCGGTAATGTCAAGGTATGGCCCTTCAATCTTTGTACTTCTTACTACCCGCGTGTTGTAAGGTACGTCGAGACCATCGTAAGCCATGAACAAGTAATAGTAACCATCTTTGTAGATTATTTCGGGAGCTTCGCTACCCTGCCAGCGTGATGAAGCTGTTCGAGTTCCAATTCTCACACCATAACGGGCTGTCAACTCACTTACACTGTTTGCGTAAGGTTCGCCGAGCGTGTTAAGAGGCTTGCCTGTTGTTGCATTGAGTTGTAACAGCGCGAATCCGCTATGCCAAGAGCCATGTATCAGGTAATGTTTTCCATCGGGTGTTACGATATAGGTAGGGTCGATAGCGTTGTAGTAGAAATAAGCGCTCCAGTCATTTGTACTGGCACGACTGTAGTTTTTGCCCCGATCGGATGATGAACAGGTAACAAATCCCTTATCGGTCCAAACAGCTCCGGCGGGATCTGTCGATTCACACATACCGATAAATGCCCGTTCAGTCCAGCTTCCGTCAAAGTTGGCTGTGGTGTTGGCTTTGCCTGTTTTGATGTAGTTATCAATAACGATACTGTAGTACATACGCAGGATATCTTTTCCACCTACGTTGACCCGGCGAACAACCGGTGCCCAGTAACCGTATTGTATGTTTTCTTTTGCAATGGCAGCGAGACCCATGCGTGAACGGATGGCGTTGAGTGAGTCGGCGACCCAGGTGGGTGCCTGATAAAAAGGTCCGCCTACCCATTCCCAGTTAACCAGATCGGTCGAACGCTTGCCCTGAAAATGTCCGTGTCCTTCGTGGACATTACCATACGATGCATCTGTGCCATACATATAGTAATATCCGTTATACCAGGCAACCGACGGGTCATGAACGTTGGCCAGATTCCACTTGTTACGGTTTGCCCACGATGATATGGATGAATAGTCGTCAGCATAAGTTGGAATGGTAAAACCAGAAACTGGTTCAGGCTCAGGCTTAGGTTCTTCATCTTTTTTGCACCCTACAAATGATAAGGATGCGATACTGACCGATAAAATTAACAGATGCTTTAGTCTCATATCTGATATTTTTTTAATAAAGAGACCTCCTTATTAACGTACAAGAAATATGCCAATAAGGAAGTCTCAAATTTAAGAAAATGATTTTATTTTACAACAGGACGAATAGTCCATTTAGCTTTGAAAGCAGGTCCGTTATCTTCATTCTTGTTTGCCGAGTTACCTGTAAGATTCGGGTTGGCATTAAGAGTGGATTGATAAATCGGGAAATATTCGTGACCCTTGTAGTAATATTTGTATGACGAACTGGTCGCAGTGGCAGCAGTAAGCTCTTCTGTAGAGGCTTTACCGTCGAGTTTATAATAACCATGTTCAATCAGTTGATTCAAACGACCTGCATCGTAGAAGAATCCCCAGCGGAGTAAGTCAATACCACGACCGTTTTCGCAACCGAATTCTTTCGGACGTTCAACGTTAGCTATTTGTTCGAAAAGAGCATCTGCTGACGGAAAATCGGAAAGCTTCAGGTCTTTAAGAGCCACACGTCTGCGTACGGTGTTGATATAATCGATAGCAGTCTGTGTCGGGCCGTTAAGTTCGTTTTCACATTCCGCAGCACGCAACAAAACATCGCTGTAGCGCATCAGACGGAGGTTAATACCGCAATGCAATCCGTTGGTAATGGAACTGTAAATGTTGTTCCGTGCATTGGTGAACTTTGCAATGGATACACCACCCTGAGCAGTGTTTGAAAGCGGAGTTGCAGTGATGTCTTTTTGGTAAATCGTATTGCAACGCGGATCTCCGTTAGGATAAGCCGCTGTTTTCAGGTTGGTATAAGTGTTATATTCACTTTCGAATGTAACCAGTGTCCAGTATAAACGCGGATCGAGACGGCCATCTGTACAGTTTTCTTTTTTGAACAGGTTATACAACCAGGGTGAAGCTGCAAGGTCTCCCCAGCTGCCCATTTCCTGAGAAGCGTAGTTACTTTCCACTGCATGACCCTGTGTTGCTTCTGAACTGATGTTCACCGGTGTCCATTCTTCGTCGGTGCCACCAGTGCCATAATCCAGAAACTGTACTTCGAAAAGGCTTTCCGAGTTGTTTTCATATTTAGAACCTTCTCTGAAGTTATCACCATAGTCAGCTGTCAGTTCATAATGTCCGTACTTGCCTGCGATGATATCTTTCAGAACAGTATAAGCTTCTGAATATTTATGACGGAACATCAGTGCACGGGCTAGATATCCGGCAGCAGCACCGCTTGTAACACGTCCTTTAGCCCATTCTCCACCTTTATCGCGCGATGGCAACATCTGCATGGCTTTTGTGAGGTCAGCCTCTATCTGATCAAACACCTGGTCCTGAGTATTGTTGGGCGCGTACATGGTGTTGATGTCCGAATAAGAGGCATAATCAGTAATCAGCGGAACATTCTGGTAGTAGGTAGCCAGTTCATAATATGCCAGAGAACGGAGGAAGAGAGCCTGTCCGGCTATCTGATTGTAAGAAGCTTCCGACATGCTGACATTATCAACCTTCGATAAAACAAAATTTGTACGGTTTACTACGTGGTAGTTGTCGCGCCATATCCATTCATCGCCTATCCCGATTGTACCCGGGGAATTGAGGTTGTCGTACTCCAGATACCATTGTTGTGATGAATTCCAGACTTCGTCGCCACGTACTGCATCCAGTGTGTAACCAACTCGGGCAAATGTTCCCTCAAGGCGTATGCGGTTGTAGCACGAGATAATAGCTTCCTTAAGATCCGACTCCGTATTACCAAAATCGTAGGTTGTCTGATTATTTGGGTTCTGAACATCGAGTTGGTCATTGCAGGCTGTCATGCCTCCAATAAACACTAACATTGTTAGAAATATTTTAATACTTTTCATATTGATACTCTATTAATTAGATTATATTTTTTAGAATGAGAAGTGCGCTCCGAACATGACGGTTCGTGGTGTTGGATACGAACAATAGTTGTAACCCGGGGTGAACGTACCTCCGGCAAAGTCAACATTATAACCTTTGTATTTTGACAACGTGGCCAGATTCTGAGCCGACGCGTATATCCTCAGACCGTTAACATAGCCACCAAACCATTTGTCCGGGAAGTTATAACCCAGTTCGATGTTGGCAATTTTCAGATAGGATGCATCCTGAATGAAACGCTCACTGAACATATCGTTGGTGATTGAGCCTGTCGATTTATATGCTACGCGGGGCACATTCGTGTTGGTATTATCTGGTGTCCAGGCATTCAGCAGATCAACGCTCTTGTTCAGAGCACCATATGAGCTGTGCAGTATAACGTCAACAAAATCAACCGCTTTAAAACCTGCTGCTCCATAGGTAGAAACGCTCAGATCAAATCCTTTCCATTCTGCACGTCCGCTCAAGCCATAACTTATCTTTGGCAAACCACTGCCCAGATATTTCTG
>JAFNAU010000019.1 GCA_017860335.1 Bacteroidota bacterium | reverse complement strand
TAATTCATTGCTTTTTGCAACAGCCGATAATCTCGGATAATAATCAGTCCCCATAGCTGTGAAAATCATCCCCACGTAGGTTCCGATCATGGTGAATCCAGCACTATAAAGTCCAACATCGGCTACATTGCCGGTTCGGTTTATATAAATACGAAGCAGATAGGCTGTCGCCATAGTCATCAAACCACTAAGGCTGATTACAAAACCCATCGTAAGCATGTTTTTTCCTTCCGAAATAGTTTTTGCTCTTGATATCCGCATGGGTTTGATTTCAACTTTTCGGGAATAATACCAGGAAAAAAATAACGAAATAAGGGATGTTACAATTATCACCGGAACAATTCCACGAATACCTAACTTGTAATATAATGGGACGACGATAATCAGACCTGCAATACTACCATATAAATTTGTATTGCAATTTTCGTAATCCCTGAAGAATAACAAGCTGCCCGCTGCTTAACTGATTGAAAAGTAAAGTAACCGAAATCCAGATAAATGCAAGCGTATAATCTTTATTTCCGAAAGTGAGCTGACTTAGCCAGGGTGATAGAATCAACGTAACAATCGCCCCCAACATACCCGTAATCCAGACCAATCGACGCAATACGGAGATAACTTCCGAAATGCGGTTTTGATCTTCCGAAGCATTTGACTCGGATATGTCTTTGACTGCGCTCGTGCTTAGCCCAAAATTAGTTAATGCTCCTATAAAACCGGTAGTGGTAGTAAGAAGCCCAACTATTCCCATGCCTTCAGGACCCAGTAAAACTGCTACAAATTTGGAGCGTATTACCGAAATAAATATCTGAAAAACCTGTACTCCACCGAAAAGTGAAGTGGCTTTCATTATTTGCCGATATGATGATTGTTGTTCCTGCATTTTCAATCAGGTATTCTATTAAATAGATCACAGATCCCGACTCCATCCAATTTTTTCTCTCAGTATTTTTGCCGGTACTCCTCCGATTAAAACATTGTCTGGATATGCGGAATTTATTGTTTTTGAATTACTTGCTACAATTGTATTGTTGCCAATTACAGAGCCTTTTAATATATTATTGCTATTGGCAATCCACACGTGATCACCTATTATGATATCCGAATGATGATTTTGACCTTCAATGTGATGCCAGTCGCTGTCCGAGATAAACACATTCCATGCACACATAAAATCTTTACCCAATGAGATTTTTTTATAAACCATGATTAGCGTGTCGGCTGTAATCCCCGAATCGGATTCTTTTTCCTTGCCGCCTATTATTAACACCGAGTTAGTATTTAACGTAATTCTCACTCCTCTGCCTATGGTAAAGTCTCCTTCTATACTAAGGGTTGAATTTTCCCCAAGTTCGATATAGATTGGATTTTTATTTCCCACATGCGCTATTGTTCTCAAATTGCCTTTAATAATTAATCGGGCAGTTGGATGTTTTTTAATTTTGAAATTCATGAAAGTATCAGAAATTATTATTTTACCCCCGCCATCGTCTATCTTATTTGTATAATAATTGGATCTTATTTTACAAATAAATGTTATGCAAATCGAATACGGAAAAGTGAGAATTTTCTTTGCCAATTTTCGCAGGAATATGTATATATTTTTTTTCATCAACGAAATGAATTTACAAATCTGACCACCATTTCTGCTTCTTCATTTGTAAGTACCGGGCTTATTGCTAAACTCAATTCTTCAAGATGTATTTGCTCGGTTACAGGCAGCGAAAGCAGATTCCACTCTTTATAACAAGCCTGTTTGTGAGGCGGAACCGGATAATGAATAAGGGTTTGAATGCCATTTTCAGCCAGATATTGCTGTAAATCATCCCTTTGCCTGCATCGGACTGGAAAGATGTGAAACACATTTGCATTCCAATCATTTACCTTTGGTGTAATGACGGCCGGATTTTTAATATTTTCAATATAAAATTTTGCTATCTCTTTTCGGCGCTCATTATCTTCATTCAGATGTTGCAGCTTTACGCCAAGGATTGCTGCCTGAATTTCGTCAAGCCGGCTGTTCAGTCCCTGATATTCAAAAATGTATTTATGAGATGAACCGTAATTAGCGAGTATGCGAACCATTTCTGCCAGTTTTTCATCGTTGGTGGTAACGGCTCCGGCATCGCCGAATGCTCCCAGATTTTTTCCGGGATAAAAACTATGTCCGGCGGCATCACCCAGCGAACCGGTGCTTATACCGTTGAATTTGCATCCGTGAGCCTGAGCGTTGTCTTCAATCAGCTTCAGATCGTGCCTATTACAAATTTCCCCAATCTTGTCGGTGTAAGCACACTGTCCGTAGAGATGAACAATCATTATCCCTTTCGTTCTGGGCGTAATAGCCTCTTCTATTTTACTGTCGTCTATCTGATATGTGTTAATGTCTGGCTCAACAAGAGCCGGAATAAGCCCATTGTCAGTGATGGCAAGTATGGAGGCAATGAATGTATTGGCTGGTACAATAATCTCATCGCCCGCTTGCATGATGCCCATTTCGATGTATGCCCTTAAAATTAACCTTAAAGCATCCAGGCCGTTAGCCACTCCGATACAGTATTTTGTACCGATAAATTGTGCGTAACTGGTTTCAAACTTCTGATTTTCAGCACCTGTAAGATACCAGCCGGAGTTGATAACTCCGGAAACAGCCTTGTGTATTTCGACAGAATACTTTTGAGTGATTTTTTGCAGATCAAGAAATTTTATCATTTCTGTAAGTTTAATTCATGATATTTACCATTTTTATCCTTTTTATTTATATCAAGCAGAATTCCATCATCTGTGATATAACCTTTCTGTCTGGCCGGATTTCCGTACCAAACAGTATTTCTTTCAATATTTTTTGTAACCACGCTTCCGGCGCCAACAAGGGCATATT
Source organism: Bacteroidota bacterium (assembly GCA_017860335.1). GTDB lineage: Bacteria > Bacteroidota > Bacteroidia > Bacteroidales > Paludibacteraceae > UPXZ01. The sequence goes on along the minus strand of JAFNAU010000019.1, from coordinate 11,841 downwards.
CACCAATTGTAATGCCGGGAATAATTGTAGCATTTCCACCAATGGAAGCCCCCTTTTTTATATGTATATTTTTTATTTTAGTGTTGTCATATGTTTTGGAACGAGGCACTTTTTCGTTGGTAAATGTTACATTGGGTCCGATGAATACGTAGTCCTCGATGGTTACGCCGTCGTAAAGCTGAACTCCGGATTTAATGGTGACGTTGTTTCCTATTTTCACCTTGTTTTCAATCAGTACATGAGCACATATGTTGCAGTTTTCTCCGATTTCGGCATCAGGGAGCACAATACAATATTGCCAGATTTTGGTGTTCTCACCAATTTTAGTGCTAAGCACATCAGACAGAGGATGAATCATATTTTCTTATAAGCTAAAAATTCATTATAATCACGGATATAATCATCAGCTTCGTATTCGGTAGATGCAAGTACCAAACAAACTGAGCCGGAAGAAAAATTATCGAGTTCGCGCCATATTCCCGGAACGACAAGTATCCCTTCATAAGGCCTGTTTATGGTGTAGGTTCTTTTCTGGCTGCCGTCATCCAGTTTAACATCAAAACTACCACTTGCTGCTATAATGAGTTGCTTGAGTTCCTTATGCGCATGGCCGCCTCGGGACTCTCCGCCCGGGACATCGTACAGATAATACACCCGCTTGACGCCGAAAGGAATGGTTCTGCCGTTTTCGATGACGCTCAGGTTTCCCTTTTCGTGATGATGTTTATCTATTTCAATGATGGAGCAATCGTAAACTGTTGTTTTTCTCATATAATGGAATTTTTAAATAACTCATAATCAAAAATGTAATCATCCGGATTATATTTGGCAGAAGCCAGTATCAATGCCAGCGAATTGGTCGAAAAATTCTGCATTTGCCGCCATACACCTTTTGGTACATACAGTCCATAGTACGAACGGTTGAGTGAAAATATCTTTCTTTCTTTGCCATCGTCGAGGATCACATCAAAACTGCCCGACAGAGCTACAATAAATTCCTGATTAGCCTTGTAAGCATGTCCGCCTCTGATTTCGCCGCCAGGTACGTCGTAAATCCAGTAAGTGCGTTTTATTTTGAAAGGAATATTTTTTAATTCCTCGATGACAGATAGATTTCCCCGCCGGTCCAGTGTTTTGGGGAGATCTATTATTCGGGCTCCGTTAAGAGGTGACATGTCGATTATTTTTTAAATTTACAATAATAATGAATGACAAACTTATGCTTTTTCAGTATTCGAGCTGTACCCGTATGTGTGCTTATTCTTTCCGTAACCGTAACCATACCCGTATTTCTTCCCGTAACCGTACCGGTAGGTGTGTTTATTCTGATCTACATCATTGAGTATAAAGTACATGTTTTTAAGTTTTTGCTTTTTGTACAATATCGTAGCATCTTCAATGTCTTTTTTAGGCGTAAATTCAGCCCGCACTACATACAACGTGACATCAGCCAGTCTGTTGAGCAGGAAACTGTCCGAAACTACCCCAATGGGAGCCGTATCAATGACAATGTAATCGAACTGATGGCGCAGTTCGTCAATGAGTTGATCAAGTGATGGTTTAGCCAGTAATTCATTGGGATTTGGTGGAATTGCTCCGGCGGTTATTATTGATAAGTTAGGGTGAATTTCCGTTGGTTTTATCAGCTCGTTTTGATTAATCTGTCCCGAAAGGTACAATGTTATACCTGACTTGTTATCAATGCCGATATATTCAGCTAGCCTGGGTTTGCGTACATCCAGTTCGATAATCAGTACTTGTTTATCGAGCAGAGCCAGACCGATAGCCAGATTGATGGTTACAAAGGTTTTTCCTTCACCGCTTACACTCGATAGCATATTAATCACTTTTTTGTCCGGGTTATCCATCACGAACAGAAGATTTGTCCGAAGCAGTCTGACCATTTCGGTGAAAATGTCGGTGTTGTTTTCTTTAACTAGTACCTTGCCCGATTGATCCGTTTTTGGTATTTCACCTAATACCGGCACAATCGAAATTGCTTCCAGTTCTTCCTTGTTTTCAATCTGATAGCGTAGCAAATCTCTGATTTTAATCCCAATAACAGGGATAAGCAGACCGATGAGTAAAGAAGAAAACAGAATAATGTTTTTTCGGGGCGAAACAGGTCCAAGGCTGTGAACAGTGTCAATTAATTTTGAATCGGGAACTACTGAAGACATATTCATGTATTTTTCTTCTTTTTTTTGTAATAAATATAAAAACAACTCTTCTTTCACTCCTTGCTGGCGTTTTATCTCGGTATATTGACGTTCCTGCCGAGGAATAGCCCGAATCCGGGCACTGGTTTGATAGTATTTTGAAAGCAGATCGCGTCGTGCAATTTGCAGGTTTTTTCTTTCATTTTGCATACTTGACTGAACCGTGTTATACATTGTCTCAATTTGATTCGTTAGGTCAATCATTGCCTGATTGCTGCCTGATGCAATACGTGAGAGCCGGTTTCGCTCAAGTATCAGTCTGTTGTAATCACTTACCAGACTATTCAGATTGCTACTGTTTATGCCCGAATTGGAAGGTATTAGCTGGTCTCTGTTGGCGCTGTTTTGAATATAGTTATTCAGATCTGAAACAATTGCCAGTTGAGTCTCAATTTCAAGTCTTTTTTGCTCCACATCGGCAGTCTGACTGTTAAATAAATCAGATTGAGAAGCAAGATCGGTTATTCCCTGAGATTGTTTGTATTTTTCAGCCTGAGACTCAACACTACTAAGCTCACTACTGAGTGCATTCAGGTGCTCTTCAATTAATTGTGAGGTTTTATTGGCCATTTCTATTTTTTCGTTCATTTCTTCCCGATTATATACCTCAATAAATTTACGAATAAAGTCTCTTCCAAGATTTTCATTTGAACATACGAAGGATAAATCTACGACTGAACCAGTTTTGGAAGCTAATACCATTTTCATTTGTGATAAAAAATAATTCGCAACATTAGAAGGCTGATGAATCGCAACTTCTATCAGCATATCTTTGGAAGGTTTCATGTTGCCACGTTTTATGTTTACGATGCCAAATGGTAGCATTACTTTTTTGTCTGAAAAAGAGGCTTTTATGTTAAATTTCTTTTCGGCATAAGTGCCCGAAAATTCATACAAACCAAAAGGATGCACCAACACCTCAAAAACGACCTGACCGGTGAAATATTTCAGCGTGCTGTCAGGGAGGCTTATCAGAACGGGACATTCGTCACCATAAAGTGCCTTTTCACGGTATCTTCCAAAATTGGGAAAATAACGGTTAATACCCGTTTTTTGAATTAGGGGAATATTGTTTATACTCGTGTAGGATGTGTAAACGCCTAATTCACTGACTGTTTTCTCAATTATTATTGAATTCTTAAGCAATTCAAGTACGTTGTCAATATTATTTTTTTGAGTGATAATACTCATGTCATTAAATACATTCATTTCTACCGAACCACTTCCTTTCGAATCATCCTTAAATAAAACCGAAGTTTTCACTTCGTATTTAGGAAGTGTGAACCTGATATAAATTGCCGCAATGGCGATGCAAATGATCAGGGAAAGAATAAACCATTTCCAATAATATAAATATTTGATTAGTAACTCAATAAAGTCTACCGGTTTTTCGGTTAACGGGTTGTAATCATCTTTTTTTTCTGGGTATTTATTCATAAGTTTAGCAGCTTTCGTTTAAATATGGAAAATAAGATAGAGGAAACTTCTGTGTTTTTTTATTATTTAATTGCTGAATATAATGTTGCAGCTATATTGACCACAGAAAACAAAACGGATATTGTAGATATGCGAAAATTTTCAGCGGAACCAAATTTAGAAGATTCTGTTCGGGATTTATTTGGCTCAACATAAACCACATCATTCTGTTCCAGAAAATATGCCTCTGAGTTGATTATATCTTTATCATTCAGATTTAATGTGATGTATTTTTTATTTCCGTAAGCATCTTCGCGCAGTACTTTTACATTGTCACGCCGGCCATAAATGGTCATATCACCCGCTAAAGCAAGACCTTCAAATATCGTCAGTCTTTCGTTTGTTGTTTCATATTTTCCGGGTTTGATTACTTCGCCCAATATATTTACAGAATAATTTATAATCCGCACAGTAATTATTGGCAGCTCCTTTGTGAATGCAGGTGCAATCATATCCTGTATTTTTATTGCCAGTTCTTTTGTAGTCTGTCCTTTAATTTGTATTTTTCCTAATACCGGGAAATTAATATACCCTTCATTGTCAACCAGATAATTTTGTAATGCGGGTTGCGAAAAAATAGAATTTTCACCTGAAGGGGCATTGGTTTGCGGGGTAATCAGGTTATAAATACGTGAAGCACCAGGTTCGGTACTCACTACTGAAATGGAGAGTAAATCCTTTGGTTTGATGATGGGATCGAATAAACTCTCTGATTTTGATTGTATTTGTGGTGTAATGGTTTTTTCATCTGTATTCTGAAAATAGGCAATGTCCTTTACCTGAGAGCAGGAACTAATGAAAAGAGTAATAAAAAATATATAGGACAGGTGGCAAGCTTTTTTCATAATTGGTTAAGTTTATTTGGTTTTTGTTAATCTGTTAACTATCAGAGATATGTGTTAAATTAAAGGAAAAGTAATTAGTATTAACTCTTTTTGGATTAAACGTATGGATGACTGAAAAAGTTTAATAATAAAAACAGCAAATAGTACCTGTTCTAAATAATCGGGAAATGATTTTTTCAATTGTTTAATATCCATTTTTGAATCAGATAAATTGAACAATTGCAGGAATCTAATTGTTTTTTAATATATAAAAATTTTAAGTCACGTTACGAATAATTATACAATAATTGATAAATATTTGAACAACTATTTCTGATTTTCTGATTATTCTATATTTATCATACGTCTGAAATATGAAAAAAGTAATACTTATAATACTTAATGCTTTGTTTCTAAGCATAAGTGTTGCTTTGTGTCAGGGTGTTACCTATCAGGGTGTTTATACTTCATCTTCACGAATAGAAATTAATGGCAGGAAGAATTTTATCATTGACGGTAAAGAAATAAAAAGCGTCAAAAATCATTGTATAACCCTTTGGGCTTGTCATAACGTAATAATTCGAAATTGTAAGTTCGGACCATCTTCAGCTTTTGTGGGCATTTACCTTTGCGATTGCTCAAATGTCAAAATAACGAATTGTACATTTGAGGATGTTGCTACTGCTTTATTGGCGCAGGGATGCTCGGGAAATATTAAATTTGAAAATAACGAGGTGAAAAATGTTAATTCGAAGAAACTACGCAATTATGGAAGCATGGTTTTGTTCAACGAAGTGCGTGGAAGCGGGAATAGTATTTGTTATAACATTTGTGAAAATATAGCTGGTGAAAGTTATCCCGGGGATATAATAAGTCTTTATAAATCAAACGGCACCTCGGAGAGTCCGATCAAAGTCTGCAATAACTGGATACGAGGAGGAGGCCCTGCCGAATGGGGCGGAGGCATTATGCTCGGAGATTGTGGCGGCTCTTATTTTGCTGTTGAGAACAACATTCTGGTTGATCCGGGCCAATATGGTATTGCAGTAGCAAGTGGTCATCATATTACTGTAAGATATAACAAGATATATGCAAGACGTCAGGAGTTCTGTAACGTAGGCCTGTACGCCTGGAATCAAACACAAACAGAGTGTCATGATCTAACAATAGCACACAATGAGATAAATTATACCAGTAAAACTGGTGAGAAGGGAAAAGTCTGGTTTGCCGAAAATGCAGGCAAGGTTGCCGGTGCAGAGACAAATATATATAATCCGCGATTAAGGTCATCGATACTGCCAGCCAAGATAATAGGCCGAAAATCAGGAGTTGCAAATACAAAGAAATCAGTGAACTGAAATAGCATCAATTAGCAATACTTCTATTGTTCATATAAAATACGAATATAAAAATGACAAATAAATTAACAGAGATGGCAAATAGTACAGGTAATAAAAATTCAACTTGATATTTTATTGAGATAAAACTGGTTTTTTTGCTTGTCATATTATCTATTATTCATTTTTCATTTTTCATTCGAGTGATAGCATGAAACTATACATAAAATACACCCTTTACGTCCAGTGTAAAAAAGAAATGCTGGAACAACTGGATCAACTTGGTTTACACTATGGAGAGCTGGAGAAAGGTGAACTGGAGATAACTGAAGATGTTGACTATGATCAGATTGAAAAACTGAAAACAAGTTTGGTCAATTCGGGACTCGAATTGGTAGACGACAGAAAAACCAATATAGTCCAGAAAATAAAGAACGTGATTACTGAGACCATTCAAAATACTGATGTACAGTTAAAAACGAATTTTTCCGTTTACCTCAGCGAAAAACTAAACTACGAATATACTTATCTCTCCACCCTGTTTTCCGAAATGACCGGTGTTACTATTGAACAATATCTTATTAACCAAAGAATTGAAAGGGTTAAAGAACTGCTGATTTATGACGAAATGAATCTGACCCAGATATCGTACCTTCTCAATTACAGCAGTGTAGCTCATTTATCCAATCAGTTTAAAAAAGTGACAGGTTTGACACCTTCGTTTTTCAAATACATGAAACACCGAAAAATGATAATCCGGGATATCGGATAATTCTCGTCTCCCCATTTCTGTTTTTTTGTTTTCCCACTCCCCTCAACAGGCATTTAAGCCTCAGAAATTCATGGTTTCCACCCGATTATTCCTTCATTTTATCCTGTAAAATCAGATATATTATTGAATAGCTGAAAATTATGCAAATAATTTCAATAATTGTGTAATTTTTGAACAGTCAAAAGAAAATACTTTTGTCTGTTTTTATTTTTTAACATGATCTGAAGTACAAGTGAGTTTCTATATTTAATCAGTTATTATCGATATATGACGTTTAAAGATTATCAACCTGAAAAATATATAAATAATTTTCGTAATTGTGTAAAAGTATACAAGTAAAAACAGATTATTTTTGCCCTGTATTTTTAGGATATTTTAATAATTGTGTTTTAATGTCTGATTGTTTGTCGTTTTTGATAATAATATTTGCAGGCAAATCGAAGCTGTATATTTAATTAGAATTGTTTTCTACAAGTGTCTTAAGAAATTTACTTATAATCAATCAAAACTCACATTAACATAGTTAATAATTAAACTGCAGATAATAAATCAGTTATGTTTGAGTTTTTAGCGGTGATGAATGTACAATTTGCTTAGGACATTAAAGAATGAAAAGCAAATAAACCAATTTCGCGTATTACATGAATTATACCTACCTTAGTTTTTAACCAATTTCCTAAACCATATGATAACGATCTTATGTGCATAAATGCACATAATGAGACTGTTAGTTAAATTCAACAAGTTTGATAGAGGAGAATCTGTGCTGATATGAACGTTAATAAAATAATTAGATAACAAACAATGATTTTTGAAAAGATGAAAAGAAAACAATTGATGAAAAAAATATCGGTATTATTTATGCTGGTATTTTCAACGCTCCCATTCCTTGCCTATGGTCAGGGATCAACTTACACCGGTTCTTATACTCCATCCTCTCCTTTAAAATTTAATGGGAAAAACGATATTATAATTGAAGGAATTGAGATTAAAAATGCCACGACAAGTTCAATTCTTCTTGAAGCATGCAACAATGTGACAATCCGGAATTGCAGATTTGCATCCTCACCCGGATATGTGGCTATTGATCTGGTGGATTGTTCAAATATTACTATTACCAACTGTGAATTTGAAAGTGTCGCCACCGGTGTATATGCTTTAGGATGCCGTGGAAACATTAAATTTATGTATAACGAATTGAAAAATGCTAATCCCAACAATCTTCCCAATTTTGGCAGTATTATATATCTGAATCAATGTTTTGGAGCCGGTAATGAGATAAGTTATAATATTATGGAAAATGTTCCGGGTCAAAGTAATACGATCGACTGTTTAAGTATGTATATGTCGAACGGAACAGCTGATAGTCCGATAAAAGTTACAAATAACTGGATACGCGGTGGTGGACCTGATCCCTCGGGTGGAGGAATCATGTGTGCTGATTATGGCGGTTCGTACTATCTTATTGAAAACAATATTCTGGTGGATCCCGGTCAATATGGTATAGCTGTTGCCAGCGGACATCATATCACTGTAAGAAACAATAAAATATACGGAAAGCAACAGTCATTTACTAATGTTGGTCTTTATGCCTGGAATCAGTCCGGAGACGAATGCCATGACCTGACAATTGAAAATAATAAAATCAATTACACAAACAGAGACGGACAAATATCAACTTACTGGTTTGATACAAACACACTACCTATACTTGGAGCCGGACCTGAAACGAATGTATATGATCCAACAGTTACTGCCTCTGTACTGCCAACACAGATTATTGGTCGGGCAAGGATGAATACTGTTCCTACATATGTTTGGAATCAGACTACCTCGGCATCATTTACTGTTGCCAGCAACTGGACACCAGCCCGCACAACTCCTACAGCTAATGATATTCTACAGTTTAGTGGAGGTGGAAGCGTTATTGTAACCAACATGCCAACCCAGACGATTAATCAACTTCAAGTCCTGAATAATTCAACTGTTGAATTAAGATCTCCGGCATCATCAATTTTGACGGCCAGCAATCTAATCATCAATTCCGGTTCTACCCTCAAGGTTGGTGCAGGGAATCAGATTACGGTAACAACAACACTTACAAATGATGGAAAACTGAGTTTACTTTCGGATAATACAAAAGGTACAGCATCAATACTAACTCCTGCTACGCTTGGAGGATCTGGTACTTACAATATACAACAGTATTTGGCAGATGGACTTAATTGCCACATATCCAGTCCTGTAAAAGCAGCAGCAATTTCGGCAATCAATACCGCAACCAGCGTTACGACTTACAATGAACCTACAGGAAAGTGGGTTGTAGCCTCTGGCTCAATGATATCATTGAAGGGTTATCTGGCTAAATTAACTATTGCAAATGGAACAATTGATTTCAACGGAACTATACACAATGGTAATCTGTCTTTACCACTGACACGTACTTCAGGTGTTACTAATGCAGGTTTCAATATGCTGGGAAACCCATATCCTTCATACCTCAATCTCAATAATCTGACGAACACTGATATTGAGTCTACAATCTGGTATAAAAGTAAGGATGCTTCATCCCTGTTTGATGTTTACAATACCAGAAGTGGTGTGTACACGAGCAACAGTGGTCTGCCGGTTACAGGTGTTGTGGCTCCCATGCAGGCATTCTGGGTAAGAGTGAAGAAAGGAAAAACGGCTTCCACACTCTCACTAACCAACGCTCTCCGTACTCACAGAGATGTGACCGGCAATGTTTTCAGAGCGCCTTCGGCGAATTATACACAACTTCAACTTATACGCCTTCAGGTGTCAAACGGTACTTCTTCAGACGAAACAGTAATTTATTCCGACGGATCAGCTTCAAACGGTTACGATGATTATGATTCTTCAAAAGGTATGAACTCTGCGACATCATCGGTTCCCGATTTATATACAACAGTGGATGGTGAAAATCTGGCCATCAATGGAATGAATGCACTTCCACTGGATACCGAAATACCAATCAGTTTTGCTGCAAACCAATCATCTTCAGCTTCATTCACGCTGAAAGCTACGGAAATCAACAATCTGGCATCAGGTGTAAGTTTAATTATCAAAGATATGGAAACCGGTGATGAAACAAATCTGACCGACGGTAGCACTGTTTATACCTTTACTGCTGCTACAGGTACCACAAAGAATTTAAGTCTGATATTCAGAACCACAAGTGTTACTACAGGCATCAATACCGGTAATAGTACCCTCGTTGATGAGCAGGCAACTACAATCTATAAAAACTCCCGCAACCAGATTTCAGTTAACTGCAATGGAGGCGTCGCTTCCGATGCAACTGTTTCGGTTTTCAACACTGCCGGACAAAAGCTGGCTTTCCAGAGAATAAAAAGTTACCACACGGTAATTGAAACTTCACTTACTTCGGGAGAGTACGATGTGACTGTGAATAACGGGTTAAAAGTAAAAACAAAAAGAATATCAGTAAACTAATAGATAGAAATCCACAACAGATGAAAAAATTAAGTTATATATTTATATTGGTGTTGACTATTGTGATGGCATCATGTGAGCAGAATATTGAGTACGATAAAATTGGTGAAAATAAAACGGATGGTGAATGGATGGTGAAAGCTTATGTGAATGGAACAAATATTTTTGGATCATTTCCAATCAGAACTTATAAAACAATCTCGGGAAAAGACTCCTTATATATCAACGATTATGAAGGACGGTTTTGGGACTTTAATGTGAAAGCTGCGGTTAAAACTACTGATAATACATTTCAGACACAGCGATCCGTAAATATTGTTTCGGGTAAAAATATCGGTGTTAAAGTGTTGAATGGCAGGATTATCAACAATGACAGTATTTATATGGAAATTCAGTTCGAGGATGATGAAACTCCCTATGGAGTAACATATCAGCTGGCTGGCCACCGAACCAAATAAAACTTTCAGAATAAGGGAAAAATTATAAATTAGCAGTTTATATAAATTCTCAGCCCCCAAAGAACCTTTTAGGTAATTTGGGGGCTGTTTTTTATGAGTAACTCTTTTTTTTGGATGACTTTATAAGTGAATAAATATTATAAGCTTTTATGTTAAGTTGATTATATTTGAGGTGGTGTAATGTGTGGAAGATTAACCTTCAGATAAATTATTTTGTCAATGACGTGATTTGTGTAAAAAATAAAGTATTTTTGAAATTGATATAGAAAAAACAGATTATACACCTAATATTCATATATTTAAATGCATGATCGATGAGAAAATTAAAACAAATACTTTCGGACAGGAATAGAAAGAAAAAATTCGAACTTGCGCTTTCGCTGATAAAACCCAATGATACCATAATTGATATTGGAGTTGATTCCTGGCTTGGTGGAAATACAAATTATTTTGAGAAATGGTTTAATTTACCAAATCAGCTCACTTGTTTAGGGGTAAATTCAGATTTTTCCGAATTCAGACAGGAATTTCCTGATTTTAAGCTTATTGAATTCAATGGAACGGATTTCCCGATATTCGAAAAGAAATTCGATTTTGCATTTAGTAATGCTGTTATTGAACATGTGGGTGATAAAAACAAACAAGTATTGTGGTTGTCGGAGGTTGCAAAGATATCAAATACGTTATTGATTACAACGCCAAATAGGTGGTTGCCATTTGAAACACATTCTATGACATTCTTTTTTCATTGGTTTCCTGAAAAAGTGAGAAACTTTTTTTATAGAAAAATTGGAAAATCACAATTTGCTGATAATTACATGTGGTTATTAGGGGAAAAAGAATTTAAAAGAATCATCAGGGAAGCTGGTTTTGAAATAATTAGTTTCTACAAAAACAGGTTCTTATGTTTTACAATTGATTTTGTGGCAGTTTGTAAATGCTAATGTCTGCCAGTCGATGTCACATATAATCTTCAGACGTATTGTAAGAACTTAAAAATTCTCAAATCCTGTAAGCTATTTTACAGGATTTGAGAATTTTATCTAAAGGTAAATCGGATTCAAATTTATTTTAATAAGACTTTCCTTGTCGTAACATTATTATCTGTAATCACTTTTACAATGTAACATTCATTGGGCAAGTTGTTCATGTTTATTTTACGAAGCCCGGTAACATTTTTTTTCATCAAAACTACAGAACCCAGCATGTTGTAAATGCTGATTTGCTTTGCAGTACCTGGGTAATCAATGTAAATGTTTTTATTGGCAGAGAAAATAT
>JAFNAU010000149.1 GCA_017860335.1 Bacteroidota bacterium | reverse complement strand
AAAAAAGCTGATAATCAGCTGAATAAAAAATATAATTATTGTGTTTTTACGACTAAAAGTTGTCGATGGACAAAAGTATAAAATTTACTGTTCACCGACAACTTCATAATTTCCTGATATTCTGTATTTCAAAGATCTTACAACGGGAATTTGTCACCAAATTCTTATCGGGCCAGATTGACCGACGACATCAAAGAAAATTTTCAATACTGCTTCGCTCCTTCCCTACTATTTGTTTTTCCATCCATTTTTGGGTTCGTCCCGAAAAAATAATCAAACTGTCTTCTTCGAGTTCCATTATATCTTCCGCTTTGAAGACCAGCTCTTTTAGTTTTACTTCTGATATTTCGCCCTCAAACACAGAGTTTTGAATCCAATTCAGGTATTTCCGGCAAAGTTTCAGCATCTTGCCTACACGTTTTTCGCCACAATCATATACCAGTATTACGTACATATTGAATAATTGAGTAATTGATTAATTTATTTGGATTTTTCTGAGTGTTTACGGGCTGTGACCATGATTTTTATTATTTCCTCATTTTCCCGACACAATTCTACTAACAACTCAGCTTTTACGATGCCGGCTTCGGTAAGGATCTCTAACCAAAATAAACTTTCGTCGGTTTCTTCAATAACAATACTTATTTTGCTATAAAACTCTGCATTTGATCTACTTCGACATGCCGCCCGATAATTTGCCACAACAGACGTTGACGAACGTAATAATTGTTTGCCGATTATCTGGCTCTCAGTATTTGCAGGCAAAGACTGATATAATCGAATTACACGCAATGCAAAAGCTTTTGTTCTCTGCTTTAGTTGTTTTCCCTAAATTCAATGTATCCATATTCAATTAATCAGTTAATCTGTTGCTTATTAAAATAATAGTACAGGAAATTGATTCTCGATATAGCTAACAAAGCCTTCAGCTGGTTTACATATTCTTCGCTTATTTCCAGGCTATCGTACATTTCGTACAAAGCTTGCATTATATCAAAGGCATTTTCATTCATTAAAGCTAAAAATTTTACCGTCTGAAACTGAAACATTTCATATTCAGTTATTGCTGTTCTTCCTTCGAATATAGTCTCAAAATCAATATCATCATCAGTAACTTCAGAACGATTCAATATAGTATTTTTCAATTTTTCCATTTTCAGCAAAGAAAAGTCAGGATATAGTGCAGTGTATTCATTTAATTTAGCGACATATTCCTCGCCGTTCTCATTTTGATCAATAAATATCAGTTCCAGATAACACAAATAAGGTATGTTTCCCCATATAGCTCTAAGTTGTGTTATTTTATGCATGGCATCCTGGTTATTATCTTTATCAATATCCAATAATCTGTCCAACTCCTCCATATCCTCATCGCAAATCTCCCTTGCTTCAATTAGCCCCAACGATTCGGGTGTACATGCTTCGGCGCTGATGTCCATCTCTATTTCCGGTTCCCATTTTTCAAGCAAATAATCCACCTCGTCCATATCGCAAATGTCATTGATGTAAATAGAATCACTGAGTTTCAGCAACCCCATGTGATCATCGTACGATAGATTTTCAATACCTCTACTGGCTATTTCCCCGAACAAGTTCCGCCGTTCCTCTTCATCCATGTCATCGTATTCATTTTCGTACTCATCATCATCCCCATATTCATCCTCGTCATCAAAACCATCGGCAATCAGCACCTCGTAGTTTCCTTTGCCCACCGTTTTTTCTAATTGGCGGATAATGTCATCGGCTTGTGCGTCGGTTGTCGCATCTGTTTTTATAAACATTGGCTTGCCGTTATATCCGCATTCTATGTCTATCAGTTCCACCTCGTCGGTGTCTTCCTCGAGAATAAATTTAGTTGTCTGGACGAATTCTTTGCAAGCTTTGAATCCCAGCTCGGCGGCATACTCCATGGCTGCAAACACAATATTATGCGCTAGGGCATATTCAATGGTTATCATTCCCATTTGTGCTGATAGCCTTGAAATCAATTCCTCATATTTATCCAGCGGTTGGTTGAAATTACAAAACGAATCTTTCACCCCCAGACAATATACATCCACCAAATATACCCCAAAAGTAATATTGCCATTGGTATGGATACGCGCCACTACTACTTCGGCCATACCTTCCTCCCTCCAGTTTTTGTTGACGCAGCATTCGTAAAGCGGCAAATTGCGCGCCTTCTGGCGGATATAGTTTTCGGGACTTAATAACTGTACGTTCGGTTTTTGTTTTTTGCTCTTTGCCATATTTTTTTTGCTATTAATGATTGAGGTGTAAAAGTAACTTGTTTTTTTCGATACCGAAGCATGTAGTAACATAAAAAAAACAATTACTCAAAGCTTGCCAAGGGCAATGTTGCTTTATGTTTTTCTATTACCGCGGCAGCGAGTGTAATAGTTGAAATGTATTCCGGCTAAAAGATTGAAGATTGATTTTTATATAATATCGGCAAATGTATTATAATTAATACCTATTGGTTTAATAACAAACCGCTAGTCAAAGTTTATTTCGTGTATTATTAACTAATGTTTCGCACATAAAATAGTCTCATTCAAAAGAGGAAAAAGGTAAAATTCAATTACTCAATTACCACCACATTTTGAATGGTTTGTACTCTTCCATATCCAGCAGATGTTTGCTTAACTTGTAACACTCCAGCCGGATGAGATGCCGATAACTTACATTCCTCTTCAGCGAACGATGCTGAATGGTTTCCGTTAGCCGTTCTTCGAATGCTTTTACAAAAATCTTTTTCCCGTTCGGATTAAGCAGACAACGGTTCAGTTTTGTATCGAAATGTTTTTCCTGTAATTCTTTTTTGTTGAGCAACCTGAAAATAACCCGGTCAACAAGTATAGGTTTAAATATTTCGGAGATGTCAAGCGACAGCGAATACCTTCTTTCACCCGGCGTGTGCAGGTAACTGATAGTAGGATTCAGCTGTGTCTGGTGGATTGCTCTCAAACACTGGCTGTAACACATCATGTTGCCAAACGAGATCAGGGCATTCACTTCATTACGAGGCGGTTGCTTGCTGCGACCTTCCATATTGAAATCATTTATTATCAAATCAAATCCTTCGTAGTATGTTTGTCGGATGTTGCCTTCCAGCCCCATGATTTGATCCACCTCCCCGGCTGTAATCAACTGACTTGCATACTTCTCGATGCGTTCGATGAGTTTATCCAAATCTTTTCCCCTCGTATTGTAGTACTTTAGGTTCTTGATCATATTAAAGGCCGCACCCTCAACGAACTTCCGTGCAAGCACCACACGTTTTTTCTTTGTCTGATAGTGTTTTGTTTGAGCAAGTATCATTTTGCCCGACAGCAGACCGTCTCGAGGCATGAACGAACCGGTGTAATTTTCGTAATAATCGAAAAAATGTACGGCAATATCGTTTTGTCCCAGAAAGTTGTACAACGCGCTGTTTGCCATCAGTGAACCGAAAGCGTAAAACTCGGAGATATCTTCTACCGGCAAATATCGGGGCTGACCGTTATGTTCCACTCCGTTTGCATCTTCCTCAACCGGTGTGAATTTCAGGGTATTGTCCTTGCGTTGTAATGTCCCCGGGTTAAACAGATAATAAGTGCGTTTCATGTTTTTTTATTTTAAACCCTGAAGGTTTTGAAAGCCTTCAGGTTAGGTTGAAAAAAATTATTCCTCCACGTAACAAAAATCATAATAACTGCAATTCCGGCATATTTTAGCGTGAATGAGTGGCGGACAGTCTTCGGAGTGGATGATCTGTTGAATATCCTGTGTCATTTCCACTATTTTTTCGCGGTCGTCATCAGTGAGCACTACCCGTGCCGTATGCCGAAGTTCGGGATATTCCAGAATTCCGGTTGTGTCGTGTATTCCGTTTTGCTCCAGCACATACATATAATATTTCAGCTGCCATTCATGCGCTTTTTCCACTTTATCCGAACGTTTTATTTCATGAATCACCTTGTTACGAGGATCGTAGTAATCAATCTTAATTCCGTCAATCTCCAACTCCTCATACCTTTCGGAACGCTGAGGATACGAAGTTTCATGAATCAGTTTGCCATCGTACACCAGGTCAGAGGTGTGTTCCATGTTAATGCCGCTGGCAAACAGCCATAGTTTACGCCGACAAACCTGATAGTAGTTGAAATGAGTGCCTGTAGTCATTTTATTTTTTTCTTAAACCCCGAAGGTTACAGAAACCTTCGGGATTGGAAATTATTCCATATCAATCCATTCATCAATTGATTCGGAAATAAACTTCTGATTATGATATATTTTAAATTCATCTGTATTACCAAAACTGGCAATCACTTTTTCGCGTTGCAGTTTGGTAGGCTTGAACGAAATACAACTTAAATATGAACTCCACGGATATTCTTCCGGATATTGACAAAAGCCATGTTTCACGGGATTCATGTGGATATAGACAATCACTCTTTTCAGATATTCCATTGTATCAACGTGTTTTCTTCTGAACGAATGTTCGAACAGGCTGCCTGTACGGTCATACCGTTTGTTGCAGGCTTTGGTGTAGGCGTTGAAAAGGTTGGAGAACTGCTGGTTTATCCGTTTGTCGGTTTCCGCGTCATCATCCAAACCCTCCAAACACCGAAGGTTTTTGAAACCTTCGGGGTTTATATCCCACCGATCCTTCGGAAGTATCTGCACCAGAAAATGAAAATGGTTTTTCATCAGCACCCACGCGAATGTGTTTGCCACGGGCGAAATATACTTGTGGTACAAGCGCATGAAATGTTCGTAGTTCCCATCTTCACGAAACAAATCGCAACTGTTGATACCCCGGTTATAAATATGGTAGTACTTCCCGGTTTGTAATGGCGTTTTTTGTATCGACATATTTTTTTGTTTTTCCACTCCGAAGGTTAAAAAAAACTTCGGGGTGGAGATAAATCACCTTGCCTTAATCTTCTCCCACTCCTTCGCCTTATATTCATAAAAATCCATACCGGGAAACGCCGTCAGTCGTTCGTCCGAAACCAAATAACTTATCAAATCGAGGCAGTTGTCATGAAACTCGTCAAATGCCATAGCCATCATTATGCCGTAATACTGCCATTGCGGCAGGCTTAAGTTATGCGTTTGCTCTTCGTAGTATTTGAATATAATCGACTGCATTGTTTTTCTGAACTCCAATTTCCGGGGTCGCATCTCTTCGTAGTATTCCAGTTCATCCAAATAGTCCTCGTCATAACTTTCCTGGAAAATCTTTAGTTGCTCAGCCGACAGTTCAGGATATTCCGCTGGGTCAACAACGCGTTTTTCAGGAGGTTCATTTTTCAGATACATTTTTATGACGTGATTAAAATCGTCGAAATCTTTGGTAACATCTTCTCCTTTCGACACTCGATTGAAAAACACAAAGACGTCTGTACCCATTTCACTGCCGTTTTCCTCGACAACTTCTTTAATCCATCCGCGCTGCCAAAACTCACGGCACTGTTTCAGTTCGGGGTAGTGTGCGAACATATACTCTTCAAAAGCACCAATAAACTCATCGGTAGAAGGCGACTCCAGAGTAGTAAAGCCACGCATCAAATCAAATAATTCCGACATCACGTTAGCCAGCTCTTCAGGCATACT
>JAFNAU010000148.1 GCA_017860335.1 Bacteroidota bacterium | reverse complement strand
CGTTTCGTTAAAGCAGATCACCGGCATTGACACAAACCGGGAAGAATTAATGATGCTTATCCGGGCTGAGATAATGGATTTGTACACCCGTTCTGCTCCGGATATTATTCATCAGCAATACCTGAACAGTTTATTTCGAAAAAACAGATATCACAGATACCTCGAAACAGCAACAAAAACAATGCTCCTGGCCGAAATCGAAAATGTATTGCCTGATGGTAAGTTGATTTTACGAACCGAATCGGATGATTTAAGAAAGTATTATTTCAAGGAAATTCAGTTTATACTGTAAAAGAAAAGAGCCGGACAAATCCGGCTCTTTGAATTATAAATACGTGTTGTCTCTAAATTTCCCACTGTTCAAGCGAACCAACCAGATCGTCAAAACACTTAATTTTTGATTTTTCCCTGACTTCTGCAATCTGATTATCCATGGCCTGGTCGTATGTTTCGGTCTGAACATCCCGTATAACACCCATAGCAATCGGCATTTCAGGCCCTTCCATCATGGCCAGTTTATACTGCAATGTAATATCCTCACAATGAGCATCGTGTACCAATAAATCTTTTTCTGTAACTCCGTTTTCGCCTATCGTTACAGCTTTCAACTCAAATCCGTCAAGCATTAAACCTTTATCGCGGTTCACACCATAAATCATAGGTTTACCGTGTTCCAGGAATATAATCCGGTCTGGACGGGTTTCTTTCTCAGCAATCCAACCGTGTGCTCCGTTATTGAATATCACACAATTTACGAGACATTCGACGATTGAAGTGCCTTTATGACGAGCAGCTGCCGATATGGTTTCCTGAGCATTTTTCAGATCGACATCCAGCAGACGGGCGAAAAATGTTCCGCGTGCGCCGAATGTAAGTTCAGCCGGACGGAAAGGACGCTCAATGGTGCCGTAAGGTGATGATTTTGTAACCATTCCCTTCTTTGTTGTCGGTGAGAATTGCCCCTTAGTCAAACCGTAAATCTGGTTATTGAACAACAATACATTTATATCGATATTACGACGAACACTGTGAATAAAGTGATTACCGCCAATAGCCAGACCATCTCCATCACCCGAAATCTGCCACACTGTAAGTTTAGGGTTGGCGATCTTAACTCCCGTAGCAACTGCAGCTGCGCGACCGTGGATGGTGTGAAAACCATAACTATTGATGTAATACGGCAACCGTGATGAACATCCGATACCTGAAATTACTGCAATATCCTGTGGTGCAACACCCATGTCGGCCATCACTTTCTGCAGACTGTTGAGTATAGCGTAGTCGCCGCAACCGGGACACCAGCGAACATACTGGTCGCTCTTAAAATCTTTCGGGGTATATTGTTTTATTTCTTCCATAGCTTCAATATTATTTCAGAATTAATTCAAAATGTTCTACAAGTTCTGCCATTGTAAATGGCTGACCCTGAACTTTGTTGTGTTGAAGGAAATTAACTCCCGGCACTTTGGAGCGGAGGAAGGTCGCAAACTGACCATTGTTGAGTTCACATACAACGACTTTTTTGTATTTAGAAATCACCTCTGCTGTATTTTTTGGCAGCGGATTGATGTAGTTGAAATGCGCCAAAGCTACTTTTTTTCCTTTTTCATTCATTTCGGATACTGCACTCATCAGGTGTCCGCGTGTTCCGCCCCAGCCTATTACGAGTAAATCTGCATCTTCGGCTCCAAATACAGTAAGCTCAGGAATAACAGCAGCTACGTTTTCCACTTTTTGGGCACGTGTATCCACCATTTTCTGATGATTTTCGCCATCAGTGGAGATGCTTCCTTTTTCGTAGTCCTTTTCCAAACCACCATTGCGGTGTTCGAAACCCGGAGTTCCCGGAATAGCCCAATAACGTACTTTTGTTTCTTCGTTTCTGAATGTAACCTTACAGCCTTCCATTCCAGGCTGCACGTAATTTGGTTTTATTTCGGGCATTTCTGCAAGCTTAGGCAGTTTCCAGAGCGAAGTTCCATTGCCAAGAAATGCATCAGTCAACAAAATGACCGGTGTCATATATTCAAGTGCAATTTTGGAAGCCATATAAGCATAATGGAAACAGTCGTCGGGTGTTCCCGGAGCCATTACCACCAGCGGGCTTTCGCCATTACGACCGTACAATGCCTGCAGTAAATCGGTCTGTTCGGTTTTTGTCGGCATACCGGTTGAAGGTCCGCTGCGCATAACATCTACAATGACAATAGGCAATTCGGCCATCACTGCGAGATTGATACCTTCTGATTTCAAAGCCAAACCGGGGCCAGAAGTGTTGGTCACAGCCAGACAGCCGGCAAATGCAGCTCCAATAGTAGTGGTAACACCAGCAATCTCATCTTCGCATTGTACTACTTTCGCACCCAGATCGCGGCGCAAAGCCAGTTCGTGCATAATATCCGTCGCAGGAGTGATGGGATAACTTCCTAAAAACAATTCCAGTCCTGCTTTTTCGGCAGCCGCAATAAATCCGTATGCGGTAGCTGTATTACCCGAAATGCTGGTATATTTCCCATGTGGGACATCATCAGATTTCTCGATGGTATAGGTGGGAACGGACAAATGTAAATTATAACCATAGTTGAACCCGTCTGTCAGCACTTTTACATTTGCTTCGAGAACCGAAGGTTTTTTTCTGAATTTATTTCCCAGAAAATGAACAGCCTGTTCCATCGGCCGGTTGAACAACCAGCAAATCAAACCCAGAGCAAACATATTTTTACTGCGAAGTATCGCTTTATTGTCCAATGGAAATCCTTCCAGACTTTTCTGTGTAAGAGTGGTGAGCTGAGCGGGCACCAGACTGATTGTTTCAGACACTGACATTTCGGCAAACGGATCGTCGGAGACAAATCCGGCTTTTACCAGGTCGTTCTTTTCGAAAGAATCCTGATCGAAAATGATTACACCGCCTTTTTTTACATGTTTAGCATTCACTTTGAGAGCTGCCGGATTCATAGCAACAAGCACATCGGCATCATCGCCGGGAGTATAGACTTTGCCAGATCCAATGTGAACCTGAAAACCGGAAACACCACCTACAGTACCCTGTGGAGCTCGTATCTCGGCAGGATAATCGGGAAATGTGGAAATTTCATTGCCAATGATGGCCGAAATGTTCGAAAAAATGGATCCGGTCAACTGCATGCCATCACCGGAATCTCCGGCAAACCGAACAACAACCTGGTCCAATTCTTTTACTTTGATTTTTTCCATGATTTAATTATCTTCAGAATTTTGAGGAATAGTCAGTTTAATTAAAAATCTGCATTTTTCGGAGTACGCGGGAAAGGAATTACATCGCGGATATTGGTCATACCTGTTACAAACAGCAGCAACCGTTCGAATCCCAGCCCGAAACCGGAGTGAGGCGCGGTACCAAACCGGCGAGTATCCAGATACCACCAGATGTCTTTTTCGGGAACACCCATGGAAGCTGCACGTGTTCTGAGCTTTTCGAAATCTTCTTCACGTTGCGAACCACCAATGATCTCCCCGATTTTGGGGAAAAGTACATCCATTGCCCGTACGGTTTTACCATCATCATTTTGCTTCATGTAGAATGCTTTGATTTCTTGCGGATAATCGGTCAGGATAACAGGTTTTTTGAAATGCTGCTCTACCAGATAACGTTCGTGTTCGGATTGAAGATCGGTTCCCCAGCCCACCGGATATTCAAATTTATATCCTTTGCTTACAGCTTCTTCCAGAATTTTTACTCCTTCGGTGTAAGGCAGACGTACAAAATCATTATCAACAACAAATCGAAGTCTTTCTATCAGTTCCTTATCATACATTTCAGCGAGGAAGTTCAAATCATCTATACAGTTATCGAGCGCCCACTGGATGCAGTACTGAATAAAATCCTGCGCCAGCTGCATGTTTTCTTCTATTTCGTTGAATGCCACTTCGGGTTCAATCATCCAGAATTCGGAAAGGTGACGCGGAGTGTTTGAATTCTCTGCACGGAAAGTTGGTCCGAATGTATAAATAGCTCCCAGCGCCATAGCGGCAAGTTCACCCTCAAGCTGTCCGGATACGGTCAGGTTTGCCGGTTTTCCGAAGAAATCGTCGCTGTAATCTACCTTGCCTTCTTCCGTCAGTTTGATGTTTTCAAGATCAAGTGTGGTTACCTGAAACATTTGTCCGGCACCTTCGGCATCCGAAGCGGTAATGAGCGGAGTGTGAAAATAGAAAAATCCGCGGTCGTGGAAGAATTTATGTATAGCAATGGCCATGTGATGACGAACACGGAAAACAGCGCCAAAGGTATTGGTGCGCGGACGCAAATGTGCTATTTCGCGTAAAAACTCCAATGAATGTCCTTTTTTCTGCAGAGGATATGTTTCCGGATCAGCTCCTCCGTAAATAAGTATGTCATCAGCCTGAATTTCGACTGTCTGGCCTTTACCCTGCGATTCGACGAGCTTTCCGGTTACGCTGATACAAGCGCCGGTGGTTACGGTTTTCAGTTTTTCTTCATCCAGTTTTGCCAGATCAACAACAATCTGAATATTATGTATCGTTGAACCGTCATTCAGGGCGATAAAGCTAACATTTTTATTACCACGACGGGTTCTAACCCAGCCTTTAATGTTTACATCTACTCCATAGTCAGTTCTTTTCAGAACATCAACAATTTTTGTTCTCTGCATAAATATATAATTGTAATTTTGTGTTAGTTAAGTCATAGTTATTGAAATGCAAAAGTAATACTTTTAGTTCAATAAAGCTTAAAAAAACAAACAAAAAGCACCTGTTCGGGAGAACAGATGCTTTTTGTTTGCAATACTCTATAATTTCATTTTATTTTTTTTTCGTTGACTGACTCCTTATATCACCAATCATACTCATGGCGCAACGGAAACCAATGTCGTTAGCAGATTTGTCCTGATCCAAAGCCCGACGGGTAGATGGATTCAGCCAATAGGCACGGTCTTTGAACGAACCACCTTTGTAAACACGTGTTCTGTCTGATATTTTCGGAGCAAGAATATCCGTTGGATCGAGTTTTTCGTTATTGGCTAATGCTTCGAGACCTTCAGGTTCGGTAATCAGCGGGAAATCGGTGTTGATTTTGGTTGTCTCATCACCGTCATGAAAACTGCGTTTATCATCACCCGGTAAAACTCCGGTTGCCACGCGTCCCAGCGAGTCGATTTTCAGTGTATAGTTGCCGATGGCATCTTTTGCAGTGGCCAGATAAGTGCGGTATTCATTACCACGGAAAGAGTTATATTCAGCCATTTCGTCGAAAGTGGTTGAACGATAAACGTCCATCACCCATTCGTTAACATTACCCGCCATGTTGTATAAACCAAAATCATTCGGTAAATATGAGTTTACCGCATTAGTTATGGCAGCCTTATCGTTCAGGCTTCCTGAAGTTCCCATCATATCGCCGCGTCCGCGAACGAAGTTACGAATCTGATTTTATGGCGTATGCCGCAAATTCCCATTCGGCTTCAGTCGGGAGCCTGTAATTCGAAAACATGATTCCGTCCGACATGTCGGCTTTACGGGTTTGACCGTAAATATCCTTCAGCGATTTCTTTCCGGCTTTCGGATTGTATTTGTTGTGAAAAATATATTTCTGAGTGTTGAATACAAAATTATTGGCAATGGAGTCTGCATTCGTAATTTTCTTAAGCGATGAGAAATCAGGTGCCTCAATTACACCGGCGTTAATCAGCGCCAGCTCGTTTACACGGTCTGTACGCCATTGACAGTAATCCATAGCCTGTTCCCAGGTTACACCTACAATGGGATATTCA
>JAFNAU010000147.1 GCA_017860335.1 Bacteroidota bacterium | reverse complement strand
ATCCTGCAAAAGCATTAAAAGATTTTATAAACCTGATAATTTGAATTTATTATGCTGATTAAAATCTGCGGGATGAAATATCCTGATAATATCCACGAAATAGCAGCACTGAAACCCGATTTTATGGGTTTCATCTTTTACCCGGGTTCTCCCCGGTTTGCTGATCATCTTGATATTAATACACTGAGTGAATTGCCTGATTCCATAAAAAAAACGGGAGTGTTTGTCAATGAAAATCTTGAAAATATTCTAACCGCAATCAGTAAATACAACCTGGATGCCGTACAACTGCACGGTGCCGACAATAAAAAACTGTGCCGGAAAATTCGTGAAGAAGCCAGAACATTCGTTATAAAGGTTTTCCCGATTATGGACGCCAGCAATTTTAGAGTTACCGCCAACTACGAAGCGGTAGCCGATTACTTTCTGTTCGATACAAAGACTGACCTTTACGGTGGTTCCGGACAGAAATTCAACTGGAATATTTTGCAGGAATATAAGGGTAACAAACCGTTTCTGTTAAGCGGTGGCATTTGCGCAGATGATGTGAAAGCAATCAGAGCCATCGAACACCCGTTATTGGCAGGGGTAGACCTGAACAGCAAATTCGAACTGAAACCGGGACTGAAAGATACCCGGTTGCTTAAACAATTTATCGATGAACTAAAAAAAACAAAAGATGAACAGAATCAATCAACTATTTCAGAATAAAAAAGAGAATATTCTTTCTATTTATTTTACAGCCGGATTTCCAAAGCTGGAAGACACCGTGCCTACGATGGAATGTCTTCAAAAAAACGGTGTGGATATGCTTGAAATCGGTATTCCGTTTTCAGACCCGATGGCTGATGGCGTGGTCATTCAGCAAAGCAGCCACCAGGCACTACAAAACGGCATGAGCCTAAATCTATTGTTTGACCAACTAACTGGCATCCGCGACTCAGTTCATATACCGCTCGTTATGATGGGATATCTGAATCCGATTATGCAGTATGGTTTTGAAAAGTTTTGCATTGAATGCCAGCGTGTGGGCATTGATGGAATGATTATCCCCGATCTCCCGATGAACGATTATCTGAACGAATACAAACCGGTTGCTGAGAAATACGAATTGGAATCTATCTTCCTGATAACGCCAGAAACCTCCGACAAACGCATTCGTGAAATTGATGACAATACCAACGGATTTATCTACATGGTTTCATCGGCAGCTACTACGGGTACACAAAGTTCATTCGATGCCCGAACAGATTATTTTAACCGTATAAACAGCATGAACCTGAAAAATCCCCGGCTGATTGGTTTCGGTGTATCAAACAAAACAACGCTCGAAATGGTTTGCAGATATTCATCGGGTGCCATTGTAGGTAGCGCATTCATTAAAGCTTTGAACGAAACAACCGACATTGAGACTGCTGTAAAATTAGTTTTGAAAAATCTTCATACATAATTAATACAAGATTATAACCAGAGAATTGCATCAATTATCATTATTATTTTTATTTTTCCTGAAAAAAAACCATATGTCGGTTGGATTTTTTAATTTTGCAGGATTTAAATTTCAATAAACTATGCAATACAGTCCTAACCGCACAAAAGATTATCAGTTTTCAATTGTTGTACCGGTTTACAATGAAGAGGAAAACATGTCAGCACTTGAAAACCGCCTGAGCAACTTTTTGTCTCATTCCATCTATCCAGCTTGTGTTATATTTGTAAATGATGGTTCGAAGGATGAAAGTGGCTGGTATATCCGGGAAATCTGTTCCCGTCATAAAGATTTCTTTTATCTGGATTTTGAGCAAAATGCCGGTTTAAGTGCAGCGATCAAAGCCGGAATTGATTATTGTTTCTCCGATTATGTTGGTTATATTGATGCCGATTTGCAAACTGATCCCGACGATTTCAACCTGTTGCTCAAAGATATTCCTGATTATGCTATGGTGATGGGAATTCGTGCCAACCGCAAAGATTCTTTATTCAAAAAAATTCAGTCGAAAATAGCTAATGGTTTCCGCCGAATGATGACGAACGATGGTGTCGAAGATACCGGATGCCCTTTAAAAGTGATACAAACCAGTTACGCAAAACGGGTGCCGTTTTTTAACGGGATGCATCGCTTCCTTCCGGCACTGATACAACTGCAAAAAGGAGAAGTGAAGCAAATCGCTGTAAGACACTATCCGCGCGTTGCCGGCCAGTCAAAGTTTAGTTTATGGAATCGCCTGCTGTCGCCATTTCTGGATTGTTTTGCCTATCGCTGGATGAAGAAAAGATATATCAATTACAAGGTTGGCGAAAATAATTTATAGTATAATGAACTGGCAACATATATTCGTTTACACCATTGGTTTTCTGGCACAGTTGTTTTTCTCGGGAAGAATTCTGTATCAGTGGATAATATCCGAAAAGCATAAAAAAGTAATGGCACCGCCTTTTTTCTGGCTGTTGAGCATTATTGGCTCCTACCTGCTTTTTATTTATGGCGTACTGCGCGACGATTTTTCCATCGTTCTCGGACAAATTGTATCATATTATATTTATCTCTGGAATCTCGACATTCAGGGTATCTGGCATAAGCTCCACAAAGTTATCCAATTCATCCTTATTGCGACGCCCGTAGTTGCTGTCATTCTGATGATTAAAGACCTGCCAGTATATATTTCAAATTTCTTTAAAAACGAAAATATTCCTGTCTGGTTGGTTGTATTCGGTTCGATTGGTCAGTTGATTTTCGCCCTTCGCTTTGTATATCAATGGTTCTACTCCTTAAGAAAAAATGAATCGCTGTTGCCCGATGGTTTCTGGATCATCAGTTTGCTCGGTTCATTTATCATCATTATCTATGCTATCATCCGAAGAGATCCTGTCCTTATTATTGGACAAGCTTTCGGATTTGTCGCCTATACCCGCAATATCATTATCGGACATAATCACAGAACACATGAAGCTGCAAAACAAAAGTAACTATCTGAATTTTATCTGGCTTATTGCCCTGCTCCCAATCATGATTTTTCGCGATTACACGCCAAGCAACGAACTGAGATATCTGAGTATCGTTGATGAGGCGCTTCGAAACGGCACCTTATTCACATTCAGCCATCAGGGTGTGCCCTACGCCGATAAGCCACCGCTTTTTTTCTGGCTGATGATGATCGGAAAACTGATTTTGGGCGGGCACTATATGTGGTATTTGTCCTTACTTTCATTTATTCCTGCTGTCGTTATTCTAATGGTGATGAATAAATGGATAAAAAACGAAACTGAACAAAAAGATATAACCGCTGCACAACTACTGCTGATGAGCTGCGCGCTGTTTTTAGGCTCTACGCCTATTGTACGGATGGACATGTTGATGACTATGTTCATTGTACTGGCTCTGTATACTTTTTATAAAATCTATACCGGCATCTCCACAAAAACAGATACCTGGTTATTTCCTGTTTATGTGTTTTTTGCACTGTTTTCAAAAGGGCCTGTAGGTTTACTTATGCCGCTTGTTTCTACACTGGCTTTTTTAATTTTCAAAAAACAGATCAAAACCTGGAAAAAATACTGGGGAGCAAAAACTCTGATTATTCTGCTCGTACTTTGCGGAATTTGGTTTGCCGGAGTATTTACTGAAGGGGGAAAAGAATATCTGAATAACCTTGTATTTCATCAAACGGTAGGCCGGGCTGTAGATTCATTTCATCATAAAGCTCCGTTTTACTTCTATGGCATTTCTATCTGGTATTCCATATTTCCCTGGTCATTTCTGTTCATTGGACTTTTAGCTGCAGGACTTTATTATAAAAAAATCAAAACAGATATTGAGTGGTTCTTTTTAATAACATTTATCGCCACTTTCGTGATGCTTTCATTTTTCAGTTCGAAGCTGGCGATTTACCTGGTTCCACTCCTGCCCTTTCTTACCTATTTTTCAGCATTACAACTTCGAAAATACGAATGGAACAAATGGATTGGTTTATCATTAGCGATTCCAATACTAATTTTCATTTTAGCGCTACCTGCATTATTAATCGTTATTACAGGTAATGCAGAACTATCATACCTTCGTTTGCCGTTGATTTATGCCGGTGCTGGCATCTTAACTCTGACAGGCATTATCTGCGCGATATTGATTTATAAACAAAAAGATATATACCGTACAATTGAAGCATTTGTCCTGGGATTTTTCCTGACATTATTCGTTATTGGCTGGTCAATGAAAGACATTAATCCTCAATTAGGTTTTGCTGATGTTTGTACCGAGGCAAAAGCCATTTCAGAAAAAACAAAAACATCGGGGTATAACACGTATAAACTGGATCGGTCTGGTAGTATGGATGTATATTTGGGTAAAAAAGTTAATGAAATCACTCTTGACGAGTTAAGAAGCAAACTCAATGCCAACGAGTTACTCATTATTGAACGGAAAACACTGGATTCAGACAAAGAATTTGCTAAAATAATAGAGAACAAAAAGCGATACATCTCTGTTAATTACTACATTGTTGTTCTAAAATGAATAAAATGAAGATTCTCGTAACCGGTGCAGCCGGATTTATCGGATATCATGCAGTTAATGCACTGACAGAAGAGGGATTTCAGGTTATCGGACTGGATAATATCAACGCTTATTATGACGTAAATCTGAAATACGCCCGGCTTTCTGATGCTGGTATTTCGAAAAATGACATAAAGCACGGAGAACTAATTAGCAGTACGAAAACGAAAAATAATTTATACCGTTTTATTCAGCTTGACATTGCTGACCGGGTTGCACTGACAGATTTATTTGAAAAGGAAAACTTCACACACATTCTCCATCTGGCAGCTCAGGCTGGTGTTAGATATTCGATAGAAAATCCGTACACGTATATCGATTCAAATGTTGTCGGATTTGAAAACCTCCTTGAAATTTGCCGTAATTTTTCAATAAAGCATTTTGTTTATGCCAGTTCAAGCAGCGTATACGGATTAAACGCCAGCATACCTTACAAAGAAACCGATATGACTGAAAGTCCGGCGAGTTTATATGCCGCGACCAAAAAGGCAAATGAACTAATGGCGCATGTTTACAGTCATCTTTTCTCGGTTCCAACTACCGGTATACGCTTCTTTACCGTTTATGGACCCTGGGGCAGACCGGATATGGCACCTTCATTATTTATGAACGCAATTATGAACGAACAGCCCATACGGGTTTTCAATCATGGGAATATGCAACGGGATTTTACATTTATCGATGATATTGTAAAAGGAATTCTAAAAATCATTCCCTCACCCCCGAGCAACAATATCCCGTACGAAATTTACAATATGGGTAATTCTCATCCCGTTGAACTGATGGATTTTATTCAAATCATGGAAAATACAACCGGGAAAAAAGCATTACTGTCTATGGAAGATATGCAACCGGGAGACGTCAGGATTACCTATGCCGATACCACTCATTTAGAACATGATTTTGATTATAAACCATTCACTTCGATTGAAACAGGAATTCAAAAATATTACGAATGGTTCGTTAAACTAAAAAAACAACAAAAATTTACAACAAAATATATAAATGAATTTGACAGAATCACTTACCTGGCGTTATGCCACCAAAAGAATGACGGATCAGAAAGTTTCCGAAAAAGATCTGAACACCATTTTTGAGTCTATCAGTTTGTCGCCAAGCGCTTTCGGACTTCAGCCCTTCCGGGTGGTTGTAACTGAAAAAAAAGAACTGCTGCAGGAAATATTCGAAAAGTCCTGCCCGCAAGTTGTTGTACAACAATGTTCGCATCTGCTGATATTTAAGGCTTTCAAAAATATAAGCGATGAGCACCGCGAAAGCTATCTTCAGCTTATGAAAGAAAAACGGAACGTTACAGATGATTATATTGAAACCTATCGTCAGAAAATTCAACGGGTACAAAACAGTAGCGAAATAAACACATTTGAATGGGCTATCCGTCAGGCATATATCGCGCT
>JAFNAU010000146.1 GCA_017860335.1 Bacteroidota bacterium | reverse complement strand
TATTTTGTGATTCAAATCACATCTGTTATATTTGCCGTATGAATACAGATTGTAAGTCTTGTCCTTTCAACACCAGAGCAGCTCATACGCTGAGCGACAGTGGTTTTAACCAGCTATCGGAGAACCATGCCGTAGTAAACTTTGTAAAAGGCGACTCCATCATTAAACAGGGAACATTTTCTACGAATGTGGCATTTCTCCGTACGGGTCTGGTAAAGTTACATATTCCGTTACTGCCGTCTCTGATTGTTCGGTATGCTTTATCGATGTAACTATCTTCAGACGTTTATTGAAAGACAATGAGCAGTTTTCGTATGAAATCATACTGGATTTGTGCCGCAACGAACTGGAATCATTTCGCCGCTGTGCCAACCGTACGCAACGCCAGACACGGGGAAACATCGCTGCTTTTCTGCTGGAATTGTCGGATATAATCTTTGAATCTGATGAATTTGTATTACCGCTTTCCCAGTCGGAAATAGGTAATCTGGTGGACGCCACCCGCGAAAGTGTAAACCGGGTGCTTACGGAGTTTGATAAAGACGAGATTATCAGCCTGAAAGGAAAGAATGTGGAAATTGTCAATAAAAAATCATTGCAGCTGATTAGTCAGAATGGGTGAAATGCACTTTTAATACCAGCCCACTACAGATTAGATAATTATTCTTTACACGACTGTGAGAGATTAGCGTTATGGTACCTTAAGTGACGCTCCGCCATTTAGGCAAAGTGTAACAAAGAACAACATTTCTATACTGTACAACAATAATAAACAAAGCAGATAATTCATTTTAATTTATCTGCTTTGTTTTACTTGTTAATAAATTTGTATAAAACTTCCCTCCTACTTCACCATTAGTTTTGAACCATGCCGTTGAAGTTGATGATTTTAAACCCGGGTTCCTGTAGCATGTCCAGATCTAGTTTCCGGCTTTGGGATGAATACAGACTGGCTTGCATATAATCCCCTTCGATCCTTATTTTCCGATTATTGCTCCACACTTTTTTTGTTCTGAAAAGAATGACATCTTCATACTCCCTACTGACTATAGTCTTTTATTTACCCTGTTCACCATTGATTGAACAAAAAATTAAATGATTTTGTAAAATAATAGTATATTTGCAGGCTAAAAAAAAATAAATAAGTATTCAATGATTACCATACAGGAAGCCAAAACAAAAAAAGAGATGAAGAAATTCATCATGTTCCCCTTTGAACTCTACAAGAATGACAAAACGTGGGTACCTCCTTTGATTTTTGATGAATGGAACACATTTAATCCAAAAAAAAATCCATCCTTTGAATTTTGTGAAGCTGCTTTTTTTATTGCGCTTAAGGAAAATAAAGTGGTAGGACGAATTGCCGCTATCATCAACCACAAAGCAAACGAAGCCTGGAACGAAAAACGTACCCGTTTTGGGTGGATTGCTTTTATCGACAATCCGGAAGTTTCGAAAGCATTGCTCAATACCGCCGAAAAATGGGGTGCCGAAAAAGGAATGAAAGGCATACACGGACCTCTTGGGTTTACCGATCTCGATCCGGAAGGTATGCAGGTGGAAGGTTTCGAAAACAATGCCACTATTACCAGCGCCCACAATTATCCCTATTTTCCTGTACACATGGAGCTGCACGGATTTCGCAAATCGGTGGACTGGGTTCAGTACAAGTTTAACGCTTCACAGCCTATTCCTGAAAAGGTGGGACGTATCAACAAACTCATTGCCCAAAAGTATAAGGTCAACACCGTAGTGCCAAAAACTAAGAAAGATGCTCTGAAATACGTTCCGGGTTTTTTCAAAGGGGTGAATGAAGGCTTCAAAAACCTGTACGGATACAGCCAGCTTTCAGACAAACAGATTAAATACTACACCGATGCCTACTTTGGATTTGCCAGACCCGAATTACTCTGCTTCCTCACCGACGAAAACGATGAAGTGGTCGGTTTCGGTATCTGCTTCCCGTCACTGTCTAAAGCCTTCCAAAAAGCAAAAGGCAGGTTATTTCCCTTTGGTTTTATCCACATTCTGAAAGCGCTGAGAAATTATGATGAAATAGACCTCTACTTCAACGGTGTGGTGCCCGAATGGCAAAACAAAGGAATTCATTCATTATATTATGTTTCCATGAACGAGGTGGCAATTGCACGTGGTGTAAAATGGGCATATTCCACCGGTCAGCTTGAAACGAATGTCAATGCCGTTGGTATCTGGGACAATTATGATAAACAACCGCTGTTCCGCACCCGTTGCTACATTAAAGATTAAACTTCTGAATAATAAAAAAAGATGTCCGGTAATTTTTTACCGGACATCTTTTTTATACAAACTGTCTTTTTCTTTATAAAAATCCCCGTTTACTTCAATTGCATTTTTGCTCTTTTAATTTCCAGGTTAGCCTGTTTTTTCTCTATACTTATTTGCTGGGCTTTTAGTAACAAAGCTTCTTCATAAGTTTTCAACTCAGTCTGTCGTGCATTTACCTCGCGGGCTCTATCTTCAAGTTTTTTCTGTTCATTCTCTATCTGAGCCTGGTTTTTGCGGAGATTATCCATTTTATTAGCCCAGTTGGCATCGGCATCGGCTACACGCTTTTCTCTTTCGTCAAATTTCATATTCCGGAAATCCACTTCGTTGCCGCTTAACCCTTTCGATGATTTCATAAAGTCTTTGCGTTCTTTTAAGAGCATTTTCAATTCCTTTTGACGCAGTTTTTTTTCTGTCTTCAGCAGTTTTTCATCTTCCTTGTAAAAATTCACTTTCTGTTTGATATTACTACGTTCTTTCTTCACCAGCTTTGCTTCCGAATCCGCCTGATCCTGATATTTTCTGATTTGTTTCCGGTTGTTTTTAAGTACATCTTCCAGCGAATCTATTTGCAGTTTATAGGCTTCATAATCTTTTTTCTGCTGACTAATGGAATCTATATTAACGGGTTCAAGTATGGGCGTTTCCCAATGGTAAAAAGTTCTGTTAATGGGTTCTACCAGCGTTGCAGTCTTGAGTGTGGCTGTGGTAGTATCCTTTATCTGTGGTTCCTGTGCATGAACAAATCCAGTACACAATGAGGCAAAAAGTACAGCAAATATAAATTTGTAAATTTTTGATTTCATAATTCTTTTTTTTGGGTTAATAACTACAAATATACAAATCTTTGGTTATTAAAAAAAACTGCAAACTTTTTTTATAACATTATACATCTTAAAAATTGTTTTCTCCCTCCAAATCATTTAAAAACAAACCATTCCAAAATTTCATGAAATATGTTTCTCAAATATTTATCCACAAAATAGTAACATTTTTATTCATATTCCTTCTTAATAATTACATTTCGACAGTCAATTCATGTTTTTTTCATATATTACAACTTTTTTGATACCTTATTACACAAATTGTAAGTATTTTTGTAATCTGAAACCAAGTAAACAAAATGGATATATGAAATTTACAAAAATGCACGGCTCTGGCAACGATTACATCTACGTAAACGGTTTCGAAGAGAACATTGAAAATCCGGGCGAAATTGCCATCAGCCTGAGCGACCGTCACAAAGGTATCGGATCCGATGGTCTGGTGATGATACTTCCATCCGAAACCTGTGATTTCCGCATGCGCATGTTCAACTCCGACGGTTCGGAAGCCGAAATGTGCGGTAACGCCTCCCGCTGTGTTGGCAAATTTGTTTACGACAAAGAACTTACTGATAAAACGGAAGTAACCCTCGAAACACTTGCCGGAATTAAGGTACTCCAACTCTTTGTGAATAGCCATAACAAGGTGGAAAAAGTAACTGTGGATATGGGTGAACCTATTCTCGATGCAAAACTCATCCCTACTACTTTCAACGAATCACCAGTGATCAACAAAGTGGTTTCGTTTGGAAAATATACCGATTATCAGGTTACCTGTGTTTCGATGGGTAATCCGCACGCCATCATTTTCACAGAAAATGTCAGCGAACTCGATCTGCCGAAAATCGGACCTGTGGTAGAACATGCATCTTACTTCCCGCGCCGAACAAATACCGAATTTGTTGAAGTAATTTCTGAAAGCGTATTGAAAATGCGCGTATGGGAACGCGGAGCAGGTGAAACCATGGCATGTGGCACCGGTGCCTGTGCAACGGCTGTTGCCGCGGTACTCAATGGAGTGGCCGATCGAAAAACAACTATCGAACTGCTTGGCGGCAACCTGGAAATAGAATGGAGAGAGGCTGACAATCACGTGTATCTTACCGGTGACGCGGTTACAGTTTTCGAAGGCGAAACCCCTAACCCCTAAAGGGGAATTAAATTAGTTTGGTCTCTTAATTTTCAATACACATTTAATAAATAAACACTAACTTCCCTTATCCCCCTTTAGGGGTTAGGGATTATAATAATACACAAATGGCTTATATTAACGACAATTTTATTAAAATACCCGCAACATACCTATTCTCCGAGATAGCAAAACGAGTTGCACAGCACAAAACTGAAAATCCGAATGCTGACATTATCCGTATGGGAATAGGCGATGTAACTCTCCCCCTACCCGATGCTTCGGTTGATGCTATGATTACCGCAGCCAACGAACAACGTAAAAGTGAAACTTTCAGAGGCTACGGCCCCGAACAGGGTTACGATTTTCTGCGGAACAGCATCGTTGAAAATGATTTTAAATCATGTGGAATTGATATCGAAGCTGACGAAATCTTTGTAAGTGACGGAGCTAAAAGCGACACCGGTAACATCGGCGATATTTTCGGATTACAGAACCGCGTGGCTATCACTGATCCCAGCTATCCCGTATATGTTGATACCAATGCTATGGGAGGCCGGGCAGGCGAACCTTCTGCTAGTGGACAATGGACCAATCTGGTATATTTACCTTGCAATACAGCCAATAATTTTGTACCGGAACTTCCCTACGAAAAAGTGGACATTATCTACCTGTGTTACCCAAACAATCCAACAGGAACCACCCTTACCAAAGAGCAACTGACCGTTTGGGTAAATTA
This sequence comes from Bacteroidota bacterium, assembly GCA_017860335.1. Lineage (GTDB taxonomy): Bacteria > Bacteroidota > Bacteroidia > Bacteroidales > Paludibacteraceae > UPXZ01. The sequence continues at coordinate 849 of JAFNAU010000146.1, read as the reverse complement.
CGCCCGCGAGAATAACGCAATTATCCTTTTTGATGCTGCTTACGAAGCTTATATTACTGAAGAAAACGTACCCCACAGTATTTTTGAAATCGAGGGAGCCAAAAATGTAGCCATCGAATTCCGCAGCTTCTCGAAAACTGCCGGATTTACCGGAACGCGCTGCGGTTATACTGTTGTACCCAAATCAGTGACAGCCTTATCTGAAAATGGAGAGAAAGTAAGTCTGAACAGACTCTGGCTGCGCCGTCAAACCACTAAATTCAACGGTACGTCATACGTTGTGCAGCGTGCCGCTGAAGCAACTTACAGCCTGGAAGGAAAAAAGCAGGTGAGAGCTCTGGTGGATTACTACATGGAAAACGCTCGCATCATCCGCGAATCACTGCAAGCAGCAGGACTGACCGTTTACGGTGGAGTAAACGCTCCCTATATCTGGACAAAAACACCCGATGGCATTGGTAGTTGGGAATATTTTGATTATATGCTGAAAGAAAAGAACATCGTATGCACACCCGGTGCAGGCTTCGGACCTGCCGGCGAGGGATTTGTACGCTTCTCCGCCTTTGGAAGTCGCGAAAACACGCTTAAAGCCATGAAAAGGCTCGAAAAATAAAGTAACATACCTTTCATATTTATACATCCCGATCTGCACCCTGCAGACCGGGATTTTTTTATTCATACACCCCCATTTCAATATCACCAAGTTTCGGGTTTGTAAAATCCCGGAGGAAACTTTTCTAAAAAAATCCGGTTAACCATTCCTGATAAAAGGGAAACAGTAACAAATTTTCCTAAAACATCCTGTCAATACTCATTTTACAAAAGAGAATCAATATAAAAACTAAAAAA